>JASHUF010000244.1 GCA_030040175.1 Acidobacteriaceae bacterium | reverse complement strand
TACTTCCGAGCTATCTCCAAACGCACTTCGGAGCCCTCCGTGCAACCCTCGAGAGCGGCGTACCGACCATCCGCAATCGTGAGGGTGGTCACGGCAGCGGAGAAAAACCAAACGAAGTGCCTGAGTTTCTGGCCGCGTACCAGCTTCATCTCACTGCATCGGCGATTGTCTTCTTGATCCGAGCCAATGAACAGCTTGACAGCGAAACAGGTTAGCATCGACTAAGGAGGAAACCGCCATGACCTAGGTACGCAACTGCGTCCTGGAGTAAGTCATGAGCCGTTCTTATCGCCGCCCCTTCGCGGCGATCACCGGTACTGCCAGCGCCAAAGATGATAAGCGCCTGGCCAACCGCGGCGTCCGCCGTAAGCAAAATCTGGCCGTGAAGACCTGCGCCGACTTCGAGGTCCTTTTTCTGCCACATCGCCTCGAATGCACATGGAATAACACTTATTGCTGGGGACGCGATGGCGGGCAATGCTTCTGGCGCGCTCCGGATCGTTCTGCAGCGTCATGGGAGCGGGAGCACTTTCAGAAGCTTCTCCGCAAGTAACTCCACGATCGACCCTGGCTATTCCCGATCCCGATACTCGCTGGGCTGGGGCGAGCCAAGCCGCTACTTCGAATTCCGCGCTCCGCAAACTTCGTCGTCCTCCGCCGTCAGACCTGCTGTATACTTGCCCCGCCATCCCCCAATCACCACTGGCCAAATCCAATCCTGGAGCACAACCATGAACAGAAGATTCTGGTCCATGATCACGGGGCTGTTGGGGCTCGTCACCCTTATCCTGTCCGCCTTTCCCGCGTCTGCGCAAACACCTGAGGTCAAGGAGAAACCGCCAATGTACTCCTACGTCGCCGACTGGCAGGTTCCCCGCGCCGACTGGCCCGATGTGGATAAGGCCGTCGCCCCGGTGAACGATGTCCTGCAAAAGGCCTTCGACGACGGCACCATCGTCGGCTACGGCAAGGATGTCAACCTCATCCACCAGCTCGACACGGAGACCCACGACGTCTGGTGGTCCGCCATGTCCTTTGCCGGCCTCATCAAGGCGCTCGACCGCATCCACGCCGCCAGCAACCCGAACTCAGCTGTTTTGAACGACTCCAAGCACTGGGACGAGGTCTACGTCAGCCGCTATTACAACTGGAAGCCCGGTCCCTACAAGGACGCCTACACCCACGTCGCTAGCTACGAGCTCAAGGCCGACGCGCCCGATGACGCCTTCGACAATCTCTGCCAGCACCTCATTGTCCCCGTCCTCGAAAAACTCGTTGCCGACGGCACCGTCGAGGAGTATGAGATCGACACCATGGCCATTCACACCTCGGCGCCGGGCATGTTCGTCATCGTCACTCTCACACCCGCTCCCGAAGGCATCGATGCCGTGCAGGCCGCGGTCCGGGACGCCGTCAAAGCCCACCCGCTCGGCACCCAGGCCTTCGATTCCGTCACCGACTATTCCGCCCACCGCGACGAGCTTGACAAGAGCGACGGTGTTTACAAATAATTCCCGACCCAGGTACCTGCCGGGGTGCCCCGTCCAAGCTCCGCTTGGGCGGGGTAAAAATTCCCGCTCGGCGTCAAGCCCATCCCGGGAAGATGGGGCGGGTTCGAATTTGATAGCTTGAATCCATGCCCGAGACCGCGCCCCATGCAGCAGAGACCACCCTCGACCTCGAAACCCTCGCTTCCGATGTCGTCGCCCGGGCGGTGAAAGCCGGCGCCAGCGACGCCGAAGCCGTCGTCCGCGAAGGCGACGAGTTCTCGGTCAACGTCCGCATGGGCGAGGTGGAAACTCTCAAGGAGTCGGGCTCGCGCGGCCTCGGCCTGCGTGTCTTCCTGGGCAGGCGCTCGGCTTCGGCCTCCACCAGCGACCTCACCCCCGGCGGCGTCCGCCAGCTCGTCGAGGGCGCCATGGCCCTGGCCAAAGTGACGGAAGAGGATCCCTTTAACGGCCTTCCCGACCCCGAAGAATTTGTCCCTGTCGAAACATCGATCGCCGCCCGGTTGAGCGAGAACGAATTGCACCTCTATTACAACGACGTCTATTCGCTCGCCGGCCCCGAGCGCATCGAGTGGGCCCGCCGCTGTGAGGCCGCGGCGCTCTCGGCTGACCCGCGCATCACCAACTCCGACGGCGGCAGCTTCGACGCCGCTACCGGCCGCAAGGTCCTCGTCAACTCGCGCGGCTTCCTTGGCAGTTACCGCACCAGCTACGCCGGCGTCGCTGCCGCGCCGCTCGCCATGGATGCGGACGGCAAAATGCAGCGCGACGGATGGTGGTCGAGCGCGCGGAGCTTCGCGCACCTCGAGAGCCCTGAAGCCGTCGGCGCGGAAGCCGCGCGACGGACACTGCGCCGCCTGGGCGCCCGCCGCGTGCCCACGCAGCGCGTGCCCATCGTCTTCTCGCCGGAGACGGCGCGCACCCTCATCGGCTCCATCTTTGAAGCCGCCTCGGGCGACGCCGTCTGGCGCAGCGCGTCGTTCCTCGCGGGCAAGTTGGGAGAAACCATCGCCGCCTCTCAACTCACCCTCATCGACGATCACACCTTGCTCCTGCCCACAGGCGCCGGCGGCTTCGGCACTTCACCTTTCGATGGCGAAGGCCTTCCCTCGCAGCGCAACGTAGTCATCGAGAACGGCGTCCTGCGCACGTATCTGCTCAACACCTACGCGGCGCGCAAGCTGGGGCTCAAATCTACGCACAATGCGTCAAGAGGTCTGGCCGGCGCGCCCGGCATCGGCTGCGGCAATCTCTACGTCGCGCCCGGCTCGCAGACCGAAGAGCAAATCCTCGCAGACGTCCCGGCCGGCCTCTACGTCACCGGCCTTATGGGCTTCGGCGTGAACGTGGTCACCGGCGACTACTCCCGCGGCGCTACCGGCCTGTGGATTGAGAACGGCCGGCTCACCCACGCCGTCGAAGAAGTGACCATTGCCGGGAATCTGGCCGGGATGCTGCACAATGTAACTGCCATCGGCAACGATCTGGTCTTCCGCGGCTCCGTGGCTTCGCCCACCCTCCGCATTGATGGAATGACCATCGCAGGCGCATAGTCTTCCTTGTGACGAGTTCTCCAAGCCCAATCTCGGGGCGCCCCCGGGGTCCCGAAACCGGGGTGGTTGGGGACCGGGGAAGGCCCGATTTCCGATAAGCAGCATCGTCGTGGTTTCCATGGAACAGATTCTCTTCGATCCCGCTGATCCCAAGGCCGCGCTCAGCCCGCTCCCCCACGCAGCCGGCGTCTTCGCCCTCTACGGTGCCAGCACCAAGGATGAGCCGTACATCGGCCGCACGCCGAACCTCCGCGGCCGTCTTGAGCGTTTGCTTCTGCCTTCAGAGAAGCATCCGCGGCGTCTGCAGCTCGCCGGCCGCGTCCGCCGCATCGAGTACCGCCTCACCGGCTCCGAATTCGAATCCCTGCTGGCGCAGTTTTCTCTTCTGGAGGAGGTCTACGGCGCAAGGGCCTTAGTGCGCATGCACCTGCGCATGCCCGCCTTCGTCCGCTTCCTCGGCGGCAATCCTTA
>JASHUF010000243.1 GCA_030040175.1 Acidobacteriaceae bacterium | reverse complement strand
GAGCACGGCGGCGATCCCGAGAGCGTGAAGTTCTGCCATCGCATCGGGCTCAACTACGTCTCCTGCTCGCCCTTCCGGTTGCTCACGGCGCGCCTGGCCGCGGCGCAGGCGGCGCTCGAAGAAAAGCACGGGGAGCACGCCGGCTCCAAGTAACCCCACCGCGCCCGAAGCCAAGATCAGGGATCGGGTGCCCCACCTTCGCCGGGTGCCGGGTGCCCCACCTTCGCCGATGCGCGTACTTTGCGCATCGGTTAAGGTGGGATATTTATATCTACAGTTCTTCGGGGGTTTTCACGATCTTTGGCTGCTCGCATGCTCCCGCAGCGCCGCCGTCCAGAACGATTCGATTCCCACAATCCCGCGTTCCCCCGTCGCGTAATGGCGAAAGCTCGACCATCGCCAGTCCATGGGCTCGGGGACCAGACCACGTTTGACCGGATTGCGGTGGATATAGCGCAGCTTCTCCACATGCTTGCGGCCGGAGAACACATTGAAGTCGTAATAGCGGGATTGCCAGAAGGGCCTCTGGCGCGACAATTTGGAAACGGAAAGTTTGAGTGCGTGCAACACCTTTGCCAGGGAATACTGCTTCGGTTCACTCAGCAGCAGATGCACGTGTTCGGGCATGACAACGTAGCCGATGACGAAGAATTCGTAGCGCAATCGCGTCCGCTCCAGAGCCTGCTCGAACAGATCCCGTGCAGCGGAAGAAGCCAGATAGGGCCGGAGCTGGTAGCAACTGAAGGTGACGAAATGAAGATCTCCGGAAAACTGGTAGCGCCTGAGGCCTTGCGTCATGCGGGAGATTGTAGGGCCGCGCCGGTGATCCTGTAAAAGACTATAAAAAGCCATCGTAAAAATATCCCACCTTAGGCGCGATAAAACCGCGCCGAAGGTGGGGCACCCGGCTTCTGTGAGAGACACCCCAATCCAGATTTCCGAAACAGATCGCCAGCTCTAATTCGAGCTGCCGCCGGGCGCGTAGTATCCCTCGCGCGTGACCACGGTCAGATCGTCATTCTTCGCCTTCAGCGCGATCTTGTGATAGCCGCCGTCGTTGTCCGCCTGGTCGGGCGTGTAGGTGAGCAGATACTGGCCGCGCAGCTCTTCGGCAATCTGGTTGTAAATGTCGTCAAGATTGTCTTTCTTCTTGGCTTCAAAGTATCTTCCGCCGCTGCGCGTGGCAATCTGCTGCATGATCTTCAGGCCGTCCACCTGCGGTTGGCTCGAACGCCCCCCACGGGGGTAGCCGCCTCCGCCGCCGGGATAGCCGCCCGGATAACCGCCGGGGTACCCTCCACCCATGCCGCCACGATGGCCTCCGGGGAAGCCGCTCTGATCGCGCTCCATTTCGCCTTTGAAGTAGATGGTGTAAACCGACAGGTTGGCGTGATCGGCGGCGTCGAGCGCTTCGCTGAGCGTCTCCTTGCTGCCGCGGTCCACGCCGTCGGAAAAGACGATCAGCGCCTTGCGCCCATCTTTCGGCTTCATCAGCTCGTCGGCCGCGAGATAAATCGCATCGTAAAGCTGCGTGCCGCCTCCATGCATCTGGCGCGACTGTCCGTCGCTGTCGCCGGTTTCAGGCCCTTGCGGATCGCTATGCGCGCCGGAGGTCGGCCCCATCTCGTCCAGCTCCTTGTCCAGCTTGGCGCGGGAGTTGGTGAAGTCTTCGAGCAGTTCCACCTCGCGGTCAAAATGGATGAGAAAGGCCTCGTCGCCCCGCTTGGCGTCTTTGGGATCGGCGGGAAGCATGAGGTCGACGAATTTCTCCGCGGCCTTGCGCTCGCTGTCCATGGCGCCTTCGACGCTGCGGCTGGTGTCCACTTCGAGACCGAGAAGGAACGGCAGATCGGTCTGGCGGGAGAAGCTCCTGATGGTCTGCGGCCGGCCGTCTTCGGTGAGCGTGAAATCGGCAGCCGTCAGGTTGGTCACCAGCGCGCCCTTCTTGTCGCGCACGGTGACGGGCAGCAGAACCTCGCGTGCCTGCACCTGGAGCGTGGCCGCGGGCCGATTCGAAGCGGCGCCGGCCGCGCCCGGGGCAGGCTGCTGGGCTGTGCCGGCCAGGCAAAGGCAGGCCAGCGCCAGGCCTGCAAGGCAGCAAAGAGAGGAGCTTCGCATAGGGATTCCGATCCACACTACCAAACCATTAGACGCACCGGACCGCGCGTCGTTGACCGGCATGGAGACGCGCCCTGTGACACACCCGGATGAGATAAAGGAGTGTCTGACAGCGCTGCGGGGAATCGTTTTTCGCCCCTTCCGGATCTCCCATTATGAATGGGAAAACTGCTTGGAGTCAATTGATTACGGCCGAAAGCGGGATTTTGCAAAGCCGGTGTGGAGGGAGGATTTTTCCGGCGGCTTCCTGCGCAAGGCCGGTGCCATGATCCGCCTCACCTGACCGTCAGCGACGCACCGGTCCGGCAGCCTGGAGCACCAACACCCAGTCGCTGTCACCAGCGTGATTGTTGCCTGGCGGTGTGAACTTCTGCTCCCCGGCATTCCGGAAAGGTCCGCCGCGAACTTCTGTATATGTGCCATCTGTCGGGTCAAACCACCTTGCTTCCGCCGGTCCGCTTAAGCTGTCCATGCTCACTGTGATTGTCCTCGCTGTGGGCATATAGAGGATCGCCAGGGAGCGGTCGCCGGTTTCAGCAACCGTCGCGAAGTCGCTTTCGCTCACGCGGCCTTTTAAGCTTGTTCCCAGATCATGCTCGTCAAACTGCACTTCCGTGTCGCCAAAAGCGCCCTGCCCTTCTGCCACAATTTTGTGCTGCTGATCCGGAACCAGATCCTGCCAGGGAAACGATGAGAAGAAGTCTTTCCAGATCTTGATCTGAGCAACGCCGAGGGTATCAATATAGGAGTCCCAGCCCGGCGAAAGAGTCCAGGTATAGCGATTGCCGTAAAACTGTCCCACCCCTCCGCTCAGCATGGTCCAATATTCCTGGCGTCGCAGCACCTCCGGAGTGCCGTAGTCCGTGGGGTTCCCGACTTGCTCGAGTTCGTAATGCGCCTCGACCAGGTATGCCGGCATCACCGGAGTCTGGTTGTAACTATGAAGCATTTGAATATAAGTCGCACCATAAATGTAAGTTGAATTCAGCGAAATGATCGAGGCCCATTTCTGATCGTCCAAAGACGAGCTGGCGTTGTAATTGAGCTCGACCGTTTGCAGCTGGTCCGGCGACTCCGCTTGAATCCCCTTCGCGACCGCCAGCACCAGTTCGTCGTCTGACGGCACTCTCCACCGGTTGAAATCATTTCCGCTCAGCCAGGCGACATTGGGATATTTCTTATACCGCCGGCCGAGGTACTGCCCATAGGCAAAGGCCGCGGCAAGGCCATTGTTGCGCAGCGTTGGCAGCCAGCCAATGGTCTCTATGGGATCGATGAAGACTAAAATCCCGTGCTTTGCTCCAGACTCAGCTACGTAGTCGAGCCGCGCAAAGTATGCCTCGTTGGGTTTGGAAAGGTCGTAATGCAGGTAGTCGTCGCCGCCGGCTACATACCCATTGAACGGAAGAATCCCGTCGATCGTGCTGCCCGTCTTATCGTCAGGGTAGTCGTGTCCGGCGCAGGCGACATCGACCCATCCAACGGCATTGAATCCATGGGCCTGCCGATCAGCGAAGTATGCATCGATTTGTTTTTCGGTCAATCTTCCCATGAGTCCCTGGGGAGAATCGCCAACGATTAGAAATGGCCTGCCTCTTTGGTCGACAAGATAGCGATGGTTTGTGCTGAGGGTCAGAGGAAATGCCGGCATTTCCTGTCTTGACGGCTCGCGACTCGCAGCCGCATGCCCGATGGGCGCAAGGTTGGCCGCAAAAAGCAAAAGGCCGGCCCAGCAAGAAATCCTGTTGACTTGAGACAATCCAAACACGCGAACAAAACTCACTCTTACCACCTCACTTGCACTTGCAGATCAATGCCGCAAAGGAATCCGTCCTGAGCTCCAATCCCTTGGATATCCGTCACGATGGATTCGATTGAAGCGAAGGCCGCAGAAACTTCCTGAGAAACTGGAAAGTTCCCACGCCATGAATCTCGTGGGGGCCATTGAAGAACTCGATCCTTGTTCTGTCGCCTATGTCCATCTTGTCGTAGAACTCACGAACCAGAGCGTATTCGTGAGCCACCCATTGATCGGCGCCCACCGGGTCATCGTGACCGCGTTCCACCATGAAAGGTCTGGGAGCCATGAGCTTGGCTAAGTCGGAATAGTTAAGGATATTGGCAAAGTTATATTCGTACATATCATACTCGGGCAGCAACATGTAGGTTTGAGGCGTAATAACATTGGTCGTCTTCCACACCCACTCGTTGAAATCGCCCGCGCAGATCGAAAGGCAATATCCATCAATAATCGGAGGCACGCGGACGGCTGTCTTGCCGCCGTAAGACAAGCCATAAAACCCGATTCGATCCGGGTCAACAAAGGGCTGGGAAGACAGCCACTTCAGGATCTGCTGATGCTGGCCCAAAATGAAGGAAAAGAGCGAGCGCTTGATGGGGTGTCCGATGCGCTGGATGATCCTGAAGTTATCGTCGCCGATATAAGGATTCTGCGGCGCAAAGACTACAAAGCCCTCTTCAGCCAGGCTGGCTCCAAAGTGATGGTAAAAATGGCTGTCGAAGTGCGGATCCACGACCTCGGTAGGGCGGCCCTCGAGCCCATGCTGGCAGACCACCACCGGCCGTCTCTCTCCGGGCTTCAAATCTTTCGGAACCAGCAGAATTCCGTAGGCAAATATGCCGGGCCATACATCGAGAACCACGTCGTATCCCCGGAAGCTTGGTTCATCCAGAACCATCCGGCTTCGCGGGTTCAGCGGCAGACTGGGCGCCGGCAATCGGCCGATAATCTCTTCCCATATATACGCACGGTAGGGTTCGATTGAAGCCTGCCACGCTTTCAAGGAAGAAGCATCTGCTTTTTTCCAGAACTCCGCTCTATAGTCAGGAGATTTGCGGATCAACGCCTGGGTGAAGGCCACCATCTGATCAAACTGGTTGTGCAAGCGTGCAGCCGGATCAACCGGAATGGTGGCTCTTGGCGCCGGACCTGTTGCGGAGGCGCGTGTCTTCCTGGCTCCCAGTGCCCTGAGGAATGCCTCAAGCGCGGGTTGGGATCCAGTGTCTCCCGTGCCCCCGCCTTCGGCGACCAGCTGAAGATTGGCCTCCGCGTTGAGCTCCTTGAAAAACTGCCGCGCCCGCTCAACCTCTTGTTGCACCTCATGCAAGGGCGGAGTCGTCAGCTTCCCGTTGGGGCAGGCGCACGCAGCATGTTCGCTTGTCGCCGGCGGCGGACCATCCACTTGGGGCCCGCGGCAGGCTTCTACGATGAGAACTCTCGGCGCAATCATGCTCGCCAGCTCAGCGTCGCCGAACTCTCGCAGCAGCGACCACACGTCGCGGTAGATTGGCTCTCTGCACACACTTTCCCGCGGCTGAAAGTATCCGCTGACCACGGTGGCTTTGATCCTTGGATCGAGTGACGCGCTATAGAGCGCCAGCAGACCGCCCTCGCCGTAACCCATGACGCCGATGGGGAGAAGCTCTTTTGCATTCTCCCTCTCGAACCAATCCACAGCGGCCAGGATCTTTTGCGCTTCGAAGCCGATGATGTGCCTGCCCACCTCGAAAGCCATGCGGTAGATCCACTCCCGATGCGGCATGTTTGTCATGCCAATTCCGGGAATACCGGAGAACGCATCGTCTCGATTCATCAGAAGGGGAATGAGAACCTGCACGCCGTTTTCTGCCAGGCTGCGGGCAAACTGAGATGCATCGGGGACACCGCCAGTAATTCCGGCCAACATCTCCGGTGTCCAATCTGCGTCTGGAATTGCAACGGCCCGGGCCACCGTTCGATCGTCCGGCTGCAGCAGCAATCCTTCTGCTTCCATCCCGTCCGCGTCCGCGGTCGGCGCCGCAAACACAGGCCAGCGAATTGCGTAGACGCGAAAGCCTTGGCCGCGTCCAACCTCGGTTTGCCTCCCAATGTCCATCGAAAGACCGGCCGGTTCGAAAGCCACACGCGGGTCTACGGCCCCGATGATTTCCTTGAGGTGATTCCGATTGGGTGTTATGGACGCCTCGTAGCGCTCGGCCGAGCTGAAATCGCGATTCCAGAGTTGCCCACGCTCGGCAACCAGCCTGGGCGTCTCCTCCAGTAAGTAAGATTTGATGCCCTCGACCATCTGCTGCGCCAGATCGCCTTCCAGCGTCAAGGGGCTTGTTCCCGGGAGCAGCGAGGCGGAGTTTTCCTCAACCTGCGGCGCCGCGGACCGCGCTCCCCAGAGCCGTTCAAGACTGCCGCAGATGACTGATCCCGCAGAGAGGTTCAAGAACTCGCGTCTTTTCAATTCTCATTCTCCCAAGCAAATCGCCGGCCGGAGGCGAAATCGAAAAACATCATAACTGACATATCAGGGATCATATCCCGGCAATATGCGGGAGTCAACAATCTTGTTGGCGGCTCTCTTTTTGTAACGGCCCTGCTGTCGTTTTACGGCAAAACCAGAGCAGGCGTGAACTGGTGGTTGCGGTGCCAGAACCGGTTGCATCAATGGCTTTGTAAAAGGGCCCGGCTTGAGCCGGGCCGCAAAAGCCGCATCAACGTTGGGGCTTTAGCCCTGAGGGGCGTTTTCTCATCGCCATGGGCCATTGCTGCAACCAGCTCTAG
>JASHUF010000242.1 GCA_030040175.1 Acidobacteriaceae bacterium | reverse complement strand
CTCGATCACGTCCACCAGCACCACGTCGGCCAATTCTTTGTCCGCAATCCAATGCGCGGCGGTTGCGCCTACGTTGCCGGCGCCCACAATGCTTACTTTTTTCCGCATGTGATTCTCCCCATCTTAGTGGTTAGTGGTCAACCGCGATCATCGCCGGTTCGATGAGGCGCCTTCCTGATGCTGAGGCTTATGGTGAAAAATGGTTGCGAAGTCTCATCGAAAAAGTAACGTATTTCCGACCCCTGATCCCTGACCACTTTTTTACATGTTCCCAATCATGCGCGTGGCGAACTCGCTGGTTCCCACCTTGGTGGCGCCCGCAAGCTGCCGCTCGAAATCGTAGGTGACGAATTTCTGCTGGATGGTCTTCTCCATTGCGTTCTCGATCTTGCGCGCGGCTTCCTTCCAGCCAATGAAATCGAGCATCATCACTCCCGAAAGAATGACCGAGCCGGGATTGATCACATCCCGGTCAGCGTACTTGGGCGCGGTGCCGTGCGTGGCCTCAAACACCGCGTAGCCGTCGCCGATATTTGCGCCCGGCGCAATGCCCAGCCCGCCCACCTGCGCCGCCGCCGCGTCCGAGATGTAGTCGCCGTTCAGGTTCGGCGTGGCCAGCACGCTATAATCCGACGGCCGGATGATGATCTGCTGGAAGATCGAGTCGGCGATGCGGTCGTTCACCAGCACCTTCTGCTTCCACGCGCCGTTGCCGTGCGTCTTGCCGATAGCGTCCAGAACCGATCGCACCTCCGCGCAGACCGAATCGCGAAAGCTCTGTGGCGCGAATTCGAGCCCCGGCTCAATCAACGCCGCATTCTGCTCGATCGAGATCCCCGGATTCGCTTCCACATTGCCCAGAATCCAGCTTTCGCGCTCCGTCACCGTCTGGTCGCGAAACTCCTGCGTCGCCACCTCGTAGCCCCACTCCCGGAACGCGCCCTCGGTAAACTTCTGGATGTTGCCTTTGTGCACCAGGGTCACCGTCTTTCGCCCCGTCTCCAGCGCATGGCGGATGGCATAGCGCACCAGCCGCTTGGTGCCGAAAATCGAGATCGGCTTGATGCCCACACCGGAGTCGGCCCTCACCTTCTTCTTGCCGCCCTTGAGCAGATCGTCATTGAGGAACCCGATCAGCCTAGCCGCGTCCTCCGAGCCTTCTTTGAACTCGATGCCCGCATACACGTCTTCCGTATTCTCGCGAAAGATCACCACGTCCAGCTTCTCCGGATGCTTTACCGGGCTGGGAACGCCCTGGTAATACTTCACCGGCCGCACGCAGGCGTAGAGATCGAGGATCTGCCTGAGCGCCACGTTCAGCGAACGAATGCCTCCGCCCACCGGCGTCGTCAGCGGCCCCTTGATGGAGACGCGCAAATCCCGTGCCGCGCTCACGGAGTCGTCCGGCAGCCAGCTGTTGAACTGGCGGAAGGCCTTTTCGCCGGCAAAGATCTCATACCAGCGGATGGCTCGCTCGCCGCCGAAGGCCTTCTCTACCGCCGCATCAAAGACGCGCTGCGACGCCTTCCAGATATCGCGCCCCGTTCCGTCGCCTTCAATGTAGGGAATGATGGGATGGTCGGGCACCGCGAACTGCCCGTTCTTGTAATCGATGGGCTCGCCGCTCTTCGGCAACTCCTGCCCGTTATAGCTGCTCTGCATGTCCCTGCGCTTTTCCTCCCGCCGTGGAGCCAAGTTAGAGGCTACCATCCGCAATTTGGCGGTGGCAATGGCGGGCGCAGCCACGCGCGGCCCAGAATGCAGAGATGGGAAATTCGTTTAGACCCTTTGCCGTGTCGAAAGCGCGCGGTCGATGCGGATCGCAGCCGCAGCCCGCCGCAGCGTTGCCGGAAGAACGTTGGCGAGTGGCTTATTTCACGTCGCTCAGCCCGTCGCCCTCGAAGCGGGGGATGCCGAAATGGCCGCGCAAACGGAGAATGTCCACCGGGCTGACGTTACCGGCCACGGTCACCAGCGTCAGGCTTTTCGGCGTCTCCGCCAGCACCACGGCGCCGCGCACATTCGCGCCGTCCAGCACCAGCCACACGTCGGTGGTTCCGTTGTGCACGGGCCCGCCGGCGTTGGTAGTGGTCAGCAGGTGCTTCCAGCCGCGCAGGTGATAGGCCTCGCGGATGGCCTCCACCTCGGCCGGCTCCGGAGTGCCCGCGTCGCCAAAGCGAAGCAGATGCACGCTCACGCCGGTGAGTTTGGCCACCGTCTGCCTGGTCTGCGCGTCGGCGTCCGGCAACAGGCTGGCCGCGGCGGTCAGCATGTCGCGGTCCAGGGTGAAATTCGACTTCATCGCGGCCTGCGCGCTCAGTTGCGTCAGCGCCGGAGGCACCCACTCGAGTGGAACGGGGCCGGGATCGGCGCTCATCGGGGCGGCTGCGGCAGAAGGCGGGTTATCGTCGTTTTGCGGCGCGGCAGGTGCTTGCGCGAGCGCACAGGCGCAGCCCATGGCTGCGCCCAGGAGTACGGTTCCGGACACACGCATCCACGTCATGTTGTATTAAACGTGAAAACCGGCGGAAAGTTGCAACCCGGCCCCGGCCAAGCCGCGTTTTTTGCCTCGCGGCTTGCGGCCTGCCCGGAAACTGTTCCGCGTCCACCCTCCGAGCCATGTGCCGGTTTGGCTGTGAACCATAGATGAAAATGCCTGAAACCCTGTTCCCGAACCCTCAGATGCGATAGACTCATGCGGGAAGGTTCCTGAAAACTCACCATCTTCACACCCACGGAGGGCACATCGAAATTGGGAAAGAGCATGGTCCCGAAGAAGCTTTTCTTCACCAAGGGCGTGGGCAAACACAAGGAACGGCTGACCAGCTTTGAGCTGGCTCTTCGGGATGCCGGCATTGCCTCGCAGAACTTGGTGCGCGTTTCCTCCATCTTTCCGCCCCAGTGCAAAGTGATCCCGCGCAAGGAAGGGCTGACCTACCTCAATGATGGCGAAGTGGTCTTTGCCGTCATCGCGGAAAATTCCACCCATGAGCCCCACCGGCTGATTGCTTCGAGCATCGGCGTGGCCATTCCTGCCGACCGCAACACTTACGGCTATCTGAGCGAGCATCACAGCTACGGCGAAACCGAGGAGCAGGCCGGCGAATACGCCGAGGAGCTGGCCGCCGAGATGCTCGCCACCACGCTCGATGTGGAGTTCGACCCCGACACCAGCTGGGACGAAAAGAAGGAGATTTACCGCATCTCCAACAAGATTGTCCGCACCAGCAATATCACGCAGTCGGCCGTGGGCGACCGGCGCGGCAAGTGGACCACGACGATTGCCGCAGCCGTGTTGATTCTGGAAACCTAGCGCCGGGTGCTGAAGGGAGAGGCCAACTTCGCTCAGCGGAGTTGGCCTTCTTGCATTCGTCTTCTCGTATAAACGCTCCGGAAAGAGTGAATCCAAACGTGACCACAACGCGCAGATATACCGCAGCGCTGGTGCAAATGAGCATGGGCCCCGATCCTGAGGCCAACTTCGCCCGGGCCCTCGGCCACATCCGCGAGGCCGCGCGCCGCGGCGCGCACATTGTCTGCCTGCCTGAGCTCTTCCGCACGCAGTATTTCTGCCAGCGCGAAGACCTGCGCCTCTTCGATCTCGCCGAGCCCATCCCCGGGCCCTCCACGGAACAGCTCGCAGACGTCGCCCGCGAGAACCGCATTGCCATCGTGGCCTCGCTCTTTGAGCGCCGCGCGCCCGGCCTCTATCACAACACTGCGGTCACGCTCGATGCGGAAGGCAAGATCGCCGGCATCTACCGCAAGATGCACATCCCCGACGATCCGCTTTACTTCGAGAAATATTACTTTGCGCCCGGCGACCTCGGTTTCCAGGCCCTCAATGT
Organism: Acidobacteriaceae bacterium; assembly: GCA_030040175.1. GTDB lineage: Bacteria > Acidobacteriota > Terriglobia > Terriglobales > Acidobacteriaceae > Telmatobacter. The sequence goes on along the minus strand of JASHUF010000242.1, from coordinate 3,019 downwards.
GAAAATGGGCCTGGAATTCGGCCGCATCGGCACGCTGGTCTGCTGGGACCAGTGGTATCCCGAGGGGGCGCGGCTCACCGCGCTCCAGGGCGCCGAGGTGCTCTTCTATCCCACGGCCATCGCCTGGCATCCGGCGGAAAAGGAGGAGTTTGGCGCAGCGCAGTACGATGCCTGGCAGACCATCCAGCGCGCCCATGCCATCGCCAACGGCGTTTATGTTGCGGCCGTCAACCGCGCCGGTCATGAGCATGGCGAGGTCAGACTCGCTCATGGCGATGTGCTCGGGCTGCGCGCCTCCGGTCCCGGTCTCGAGTTCTGGGGCGGCAGCTTTCTCGCCGATCCGTTCGGGCGTGTGATCGCCAAAGCCTCGCACGATGCGGAGCAGGTCCTGCTCGGCGAGATCGATCTCGGCCTGATCGAGGAGACGCGCCGCAACTGGCCCTTCCTGCGCGACCGCCGCATTGACGCCTACGCGCCCATCACCCAGCGCTTCCTCGATCCTGTGGCGCAAAGGGCTACCAAAGAACACAAGTGATGGGTGCCCCCGGTCTCGATTTTGAGACCGGGGAGGCCATGCAACTGAAGGAAACCGAATTTGAAGGAAGAGACCAAAACTCCGCGCCGGCTCGGCTATTGCACGCCCGCCGAGTGGGAGCCGCATGAGGCCACCTGGCTCGCCTGGCCGCACAACCCGGATGACTGGCCGGGCAAATTCTCCTCGATCCCGTGGCTCTATGCCGAGATCGTGCGCCTGCTCGCCGCGCACGAGCGCGTGCACCTGATCGTCGAAGACGCTGCCATGGAGCGCCGCGTGCGCAGCGTGCTCAGGCGCACTGGCGCGGATCTCGATCGCGTCGACTTCCACCCCTGGCCTACCGACCGCGGCTGGACCCGCGACTCCGGCCCGATCTTCTTGCGCGATGCCTCTGGCAAAATCGCGCTGACCAACTGGCAGTTCAATGCCTGGGCCAAATACGACGACTGGCGGCTCGACAACCAGCTTCCCGGCCGCGTGCAGAAGCTGCTGCGCTGCCCGCATTGGCAACCTCTCGTCCAAAACCAGGACGGTACGAAGCACCGCGTGGTCCTTGAAGGCGGATCGATCGACGTCAACGGCTTGGGCGCGTTGCTCACCACCGAGGAATGCCTGCTGACCGAGGTGCAGCAGCGCAATCCGGGCCTCAACCGCGAGCAGATCGAGCAGGTTTTTTCAGACTACCTGGGAGTGGATCAAGTCATCTGGCTCAATCGCGGCATCGCCGGCGACGACACCCACGGCCACATCGACGACATCGCCCGCTTCGTCTCCCGCGACATGATCGTTGCCGCCGTCGAGCCCGACACCCGCGACCCCAACCACGCGCCCCTCGCCGAAAATCTCGCCCGCCTCAAGGCTGCGCGCACAAGGGAAGGGAAGCCGTTCACGCTCGCTGAGCTTCCCATGCCGCGCCCGGTCGTCTTTCGCGGCCAGCGTCTCCCGGCGAGCTACGCCAACTTCTATATCGCCAACGGCCAGGTCCTCGTCCCCACTTTCCATGACCCCAACGACCGCGTCGCGCTCAACATCCTCGCCGAAGTCTTCCCCGGCCGCGAAATCGTCGGCGTCCACTGCGTCGATCTCATCTGGGGCCTGGGGGCACTCCACTGCATGACGCAGCAACAGCCGGCAGCGCTACCATCGAAGGCATGATCGAGAATCTTGGGTGCCCCCGGTCCCGATCCCGGGAGCGGGGAAAGCACGCTGAGGGCCGATGGGCTTTTGAACAACGGCACGGCCCTAGCCTGGCTGAGGGCCGACGGGTTTTGTAATAAGGGCACGGCTTCAGCCGGGCCGAAAATGGTGATTAAAATCGAAAGGGGCTTTAGCCCCTGACGGATGCCTTTCCAGTCATGATCGCCGACCACGAAGCCATGGCCGCCGCGCTCGCTGAGGCGCGCCTCGCCGCGGAAGCGGGCGAGGTGCCCATCGGCGCCGTCGTCGTGCACAGCGGCTCCATCCTCGCCCGCGGCCAGAACCGCGTCCTGCGCTCGAACGACCCCACCGCCCACGCCGAAATCGTCGCCCTGCGCGCAGCCGCCTCTGCCATTGGCAACTACCGGCTCACAGGCTGCACCCTCTACGTCACCCTCGAGCCCTGCGCCATGTGCGCCGGCGCTATGATCCATGCACGGATGGACAAGCTGGTCTTCGCCGCCGACGATCCCAAGGCCGGCGCCTGCGGCTCCGTGTTCTCCGTGCTCAACCACCCCAAACTGAATCATCAGATGTGGGCCGAGCGCGGCCTCCTCGCCGAGGAATCCGCCGAGCTGCTGCGCAATTTCTTCCGCGAGCGGCGCTAACTCCGCTAGCCCCGCTATCGCCTCGTCAGCCTCCTGATCCGCTCTGCTTCCAGCGGCCACCCAGCTGCCAGCTCCTCATACCCCCCGCTGCGGTAATCCGCAAAATCGAACCCCGGCGTCACCGTGCACCCCAGCAGGGCCACCTTCCCGCCCGGCGATCTTCCATCGTCGCTGAGGCGCATCCCCTGCCATACGCCCGCCGGCACGGTAAGCTGCACATGTTGCCCTGCCGCCAAGTCCGAACCGAGCGTTACCACGTCCGAGCCCCCATCCGGAAACAGGCGAAGCATTTCCACCGCATCGCCGAGATAAAAATGAAACATCTCATCCGAGGCCAGCATGTGCATCTCGCTGAAGGTTCCCTCTTCGAGCAGGTAATAGATCGCCGTTCCATACGGCCGTACGCCCCTGAGCAGCGCCACGCTCACTTCCGACGTATAGGTGCGCCGGTACCAGCCGCCCTCCACCGGGTGCGGTTCCAGTTTGAGCAAACGCTTGATCTCGGCAGAGCTCATGGTCTTTGGGGTCACGGTCACAGATGATAGCAGCGAATCCGCAGTAAAATGGAGCCATGGATGTGCAGGTCTACACCGCGTCCTGGTGCCGCGATTGCCGAGCCGCCAAGCAGTTCCTTGAGTCCAACGGCATTGCCTACACTGAAATCGATGTCGACGCCGAT
>JASHUF010000241.1 GCA_030040175.1 Acidobacteriaceae bacterium | reverse complement strand
CCCCGTGACCCCGACAAGGCTTTGACGCTGCTGACCAGGGCCTGCAACGGCGGCGACCCGAAATCGTGCGACGAGCTGAAAGCGGAGGAATGACAAGCCGCCAGCGCGCCGCGCAGTCCATGTCCTCAACGAATTGTCGGCACCGGCAACTGCGGGGACTTTTCGCCTGCATCGAGCGCGTGAAGCCAGGCGCCGATGCTCTCGCGGAGCGCATCCACCGCGATGCCGCCGTAGCCGTCGGCGTAAGCTGCCAGCTTGCGCAGCGCGCCGCGCAGCAACGACGCTGCGCCCAATCGATTTTCGCGGCGCAGGTGGTGAAAGGCCGCGGCGATCTGAATCAGCGCCTGCAGAAATGTCTTCTCGGGTTCCTCGCTCGCGAGCCACACCGCTTCCCAGTGCTCGTGAGCCAGGAAAAATGCGCCGCTCCGGTAGCACGTGAGACCCTCGGCAAGCTCTCCTCGGCTCCAGTCAAAGAACATCGCGCTTTCATTCTCCAATTGGCCGCGCCGCTTTGCTTTCGTGCGTTGCCCTGTTGCCGCAACCTCCCCGAGCCGGACTGCCTTGGCTATTTGTGCGCAGCGTAGTCGCGGGCGCCGAGCAGGTGCAGCGAAACGTAGGGTTCGTCGCCGAGAACCCAGCTGTCGTGGCCGGGCTCGATGAAGAAGATGTCGCCTGGCCTCAACTCGAAGATGCGCCCGTCGTCCATGGCCGCGGTCGCGCGGCCGGAAACGACGATGCCCACGTGCTCCACGTCGCAGCTTTTCTTGCCCAGCGCGCGGCCCACGTGCTCAGACCATTTCCACCCGGGCTCGTAGGTGGCGCGGCCAAGGGTTATGCCGCCGATGTGCACCAGCTCGAATTTGCCCTTCTCGAAGGTGCGGACCTCGTCGGGGATTTCGAAGCGCTTGAGGATGACGTCGTACAGGATGGACCTCCTTTCGGTTGCGAAGCCTGGAGCGGGCGTGCTCTCCCAGGTCCCCCGGGACGGGCTTTTGAGACCTGGGAAAGCCCGAGCCTGAGCGGTGCGAGCCTTACTGCAGGATCGGAATGCCGGCGATGCGCTTTTGCCACTCGGCCGGCCCGGTCACGTGGACGCTCGTGCCCTTGCTGTCGACGGCGACGGTGACGGGCATCTCGTGCACGTCGAATTCATAAATGGCTTCCATGCCCAGGTCTTCGAAGGCCAGCAGGCGCGAGCCGCGGATGGCCTTGGCCACGAGATAGGCCGCGCCGCCGATGGCGATGAGATAGACGGCGCCGAACTCGCGGATGGCTTCAACGGTTGCGGGGCCGCGCTCGGCTTTGCCGATCATGCCCAGCAGGCCGGTTTCCGCGAGCATCGGACGCGTGAACTTGTCCATGCGCGTGGCTGTTGTGGGTCCTGCCGGGCCGACGACCTCGTCGCGCACGGGATCGACGGGGCCGACGTAATAGATGAAGCGGTTGCGGAAATCGACGGGAAGCTTTTCGCCGCGGTTGAGCATCTCGGCCATGCGCTTGTGCGCGGCGTCGCGGCCGGTGAGAAGCTTTCCGCTGAGCAGTAAAACTTCGCCGGGCTTCCACGTGGCGACCTCTTCGCGCGTGACGGTGTCGAGGTTCACGCGGCGCGCGCCGGAGACGTCGTAGGTGAGCCTGGGCCACGCGTCGAGGTTGGGAGGTTCGAGGAAAACGGGGCCGGAGCCCGAGAGCACGATGTGCGCGTGGCGCGTGGCGGCGCAGTTGGGAATCATGGCCACGGGAAGATTGGCGGCGTGGGTGGGATAGTCGAGGACCTTCACGTCTAAAACAGTTGTCAGGCCGCCGAGGCCCTGCGCGCCGATGCCGAGGCGGTTGACCTTGTCGAAGATTTCCAGGCGTAGTTTTTCTGCGGTAGTCAACTTTTTTGAATCTTGCGCGGCGCGGGCCTGGAGCTCCTGAATATTGATGGGGTCCATGAGCGCGGCCTTGGCCAGCAGCATGGCTTTTTCTGCCGTGCCGCCGATGCCGATGCCGAGCATGCCGGGCGGGCACCAGCCGGCGCCCATGCTGGGGACGGTCTTGACCACCCAGTCGACCACCGAGTCCGAGGGGTTGAGCATGGTGAATTTGGATTTGGCTTCCGAGCCTCCGCCCTTGGCGGCGACGGTGACTTCGACGGTGTTTCCCTTGACGAGCTCGACGCTCACGCAGGCCGGCGTGTTGTCTTTGGTGTTTTTGCGCGCGCCCGCCGGGTCGGCCAGAATCGACGCGCGCAGAACGTTGTCGGGGTCGAGATAAGCGCGGCGCACGCCTTCGTCGACCATCCCTTGCAGGTCGAGCTCGGGCTCGCCCAGCGCGCGCTCAAAGCGCACATCCATGCCGACTTTCACGAATGCGGTGATGATGCCCGTGTCCTGGCAGATGGGGCGATGGCCCTCGGCGCACATGCGGCTGTTGATGAGGATCTGGGCCATGGCGTCGCGCGCGGCCGGCGACTGCTCGCGCTCGTACGCCCTGGCGAGCGAGGTGATGTAGTCCACGGGGTGGTAGTAGCTGATGTACTGCAGCGCGCCGGCGACGGAGGCGATGAAATCTTCCTGCTGGATGACGGTCATGGTGAAATTCCCCGAACTCTTTAGGGTAACGGATGCGCGGGTGGGTTGGCAGGATAAGGGCCAGATGCGCGGTAAACTAAATCGAGAGCGCGGATGGCGTATCAAAGAGGCACTGACCAGAGGAGCGGCCAATGAACTGGGCAATTCAGGATGTGGCCTTGCCGGCGCGGTTGCGTCCGCCCGCGCGCATGACGGACGAAGAGCTAATGGCTTTTTCAGAGGCAAATAGACCGTGTAAGGTAGAGCGGTTGGCATCTGGAGAGATTCTGGTGATGACGCCGGGCGGATACCGGAACAACCGTCGCGAAGCCTACGTGGTCCATGAGCTTTTTGCCTGGGCCGAGAGAGATGGACGAGGAGAAGCCTTCAGTTCCAATGCCGGATTCAACTTGCCCGACGGCTCGACCTTGAGCCCGGATGCGGGATGGGTTGCGCTGGATCGGCTCCGCGTGCTGAGCGAAAGCCAGCAGGAGCGCTATTTGCCTTTCGCGCCGGATTTCGTGGTGGAGATTTTGTCGCGATCCGACTCGCTGGCCGAGTTGGATGCAAAAATGGAACAATGGATCGCCAATGGGGCAAAGCTTGGCTGGCGCATCGATCCATTTGCGAGGACGGTGGCGGTTTATGCTCCGGGAAAAGCGCCGATGATTCTTGAGCAGCCAGAAAGTGTGGCGGGCACGGGCCCCATCGTGGGGTTCAGACTTCAGATGAAGCGGGTGTGGTGAAATCTCCCTTTGCGACTTCAAACTGCGCTGCGCAGGTCGGTGTGAACGAAGTCGTCGCCCTTAAACAGAATCGGCTCGCGCTGGACGCGGGCGAGGGCGTAGCTGAAGCAGTCGCCGAAGCCGGCTTCCGGGCGTGCCGGTCACTTCCCTGAATTCTCCGGTTCAGGGCGGGGTGTTTCTGGAACTGGACGGGAGGTGAGCCGCTCCCAGCGTTCTTTCACGGCTATGTGAACGGCCTCCTCCGGTGTGACTCCCAGAAGTGCGGCCAGTTCACGCGCCAAGCGGCAGGCTTCTTTGTCTCGGAGAATAAACGCCATGTAATTTTTGCTTCCTTAAGCATTATCGACGGGATCATGCCGTCGAATCTGTCAGAGCTAGACCCCGCCAAGCCTCTGTCCCTGTCCAGGAGGCAAATATCCTAATCTAGAACTGTGAATGACACGAATCCTTCAAACCCAGTGGCGCGCCAAGCGGTCTTCGATCTGCTGGTGATTGGCGCGGGGCCGACGGGTCTGGCGTGCGCCATCGAGGCGCAAAAGGCCGGGTTTCGCGTGGTGCTGGTGGACAAAGGCTGCCTGTGCAACTCGCTGTTTCATTACCCCTCGCACATGACGTTTTTTACCACCTCGGAGCTGCTCGAGATCGGCGGCATTCCCTTCCCTACCACCAACGCCAAGC
>JASHUF010000026.1 GCA_030040175.1 Acidobacteriaceae bacterium | reverse complement strand
CGGCGGGCGCGGATGCGCGGGCTTTGGGCACGGCACACGGCGCCTCGAGGGCTTTCTCCTGAATGAGCTGCCCGGCCTCCTCGACGCCGTTGGCCATATAGTAGTTCCACCGCGCGGGCAGGGCGAACACGTAACGCCGGTTGTGCGCGATCTCGCCGGGGCCGATGGGCGCGGCGCTGAAGGTGTACCCGCCCTTGGCTGCTTGCTTCCACTGTGCCGTGGTGAAGATCATGATGGGAATGTCTGCCCAGGGGGCGGCTTCGGTCCAGTTGGGATTGCGCAAAACCAGCTCCGGCCCCTCCATCTCTGCTCCGGAGTTGTCCCTCGCCGATCCGCTCCACGAACGCGCCAGGATCGAGTAGCCCTTCCAGCTTTCCGGCAGCCGGAAGCAGAAGCCGTACTGCGAATTTCTGTAAACGAGGGGAAGATCGGGCGCAGCCTGTTCAGAGGGCGGCGATGGAGCCGGCTGTGCCTGAACGCAGGAGGGCACGGTTATGAGAAGGGCAAACACGACGGAAAAAACTGAACGGGATCTCAAGTTCAGACTCCTCTGGCGCACCCCTCGGGTCCGAGAGAACCCAAGCGGTAACAGGAGCAACGCGGATCGGCCTGGAGACGAGTTCTGCAAACCGCGAGGTTGATTGTATTCTCAAGGAATGGTGCGCTTCACGGTGCTGGCTTCGGGCTCCAAAGGCAACTGCACCGTCATCTCCGGCGGGCGCACGCGGATTCTGGTGGACGCCGGCCTGAGCTGCCGCGAGCTCTTCCGCCGCATGCAGCTCGCGGGCGAAGATCCGGCTACTCTCGACGCCATCGTCGTCACCCACGAGCACCAGGACCACATCAACGGCCTTGCCGTGATGGCGCGCAAGCTCGGCATTCCCGTTTACTTTACTGAGGCTACGCACCGCGCCTGGATGCGCTGGCTTACGCCGCGCCGCCAGATGACCTACGCCGAGTGGCTGGAGCAATGCCGCCGGCAGACGGCCGAGCGCCAGGCGGAGATGGCCGCGGACGAGGGCGAGCCGGATGCGGAATCCGAAGTCGAGGTTATCAGCGAGACCGCAGGAGACCGCTCGGAGCGCGAAACCGCGCCGTCGCTCAAGGACGATCCCGCCTGGCTGCCCGCAGTCGAACACTTTCGAGCGGGAGAGCCTTTCGCCATCGGCGATATGGCTCTGAGCCCCTTCACCATTCCGCACGACGCAGCCGACCCTGTGGGATTCGTCCTTACGAGCGAAGGCATCCGCATGGCCTTCGTCACCGATCTCGGTTACATCACGCCCAATGTCAAGGCCCAGCTTCGCGGCGCGGACCTGCTGCTGCTGGAATCGAACCACGACCTGGAAATGCTGCGCGACGGCCCTTACCCCTGGCAGGTCAAGCAGCGCGTCCTTTCCCGGGTCGGGCATCTGTCCAACGAGGCTGCGGCCGAGTTTCTCGCCACCGGCTACGACGGCCAGGCGGCCTACGTGATTTTGGCGCATCTCTCTGAAAGCAATAATCTTCCGGAATTGGCCAGGGTTGCAGCCGAGCGCGCGCTCGCGGGCCGGGCCAGCCTGCTCCAGAACCGGTTGCTCCTCGCCGCCCAGCACGAGCCGATGGCGTCCATCTTTTTTTGAAAATCTGGTATTACAATTGGAATACGGGGCATCTATTTGACTGGGGGGTTGCGAAAGCGATACCGCCGGGGTAAGAGATGCTCTGGGAGCGGCCGTCAAGCGAGGCGGCCGTGGTAAAGTCAACGTAACCAAGGACAAGCGCTGGCGTCATCCACCAGAGCGCGCTTGGCACGGCAAAGGCGAAGCTTCCAGACCCTTTGAAGCGCTTGTTGCATCCCCGGCATCCCATCGGTAAGCGGTCTGCGTTGCCGGTGGCTGTTCGGTAGCGGAATCGCCCATCCTTTCGAAAAGCGAGTTGCTTCCATGGCTATGGCAAGAACCCGATGCACCGATCGAGTGATAGGCGCCATTCTGGCAAGCTGGCGATACGACATCTCCGGTATCTCGCCCGAGATGCGGCGGGACTACGAGCACCATCTGGCTGAGTGCGCGCATTGCCAGACGCGGCAGAACTTCCATCGCAGCCTGGACGCGGCGCTGGCCGTGCTCACCTCGCTCGCGGCGCTCTTCTTCCTCTTCGCCCTGGCCGTTCTGAAGCACGTGAAGCCGCTGGAACATGTGGCCCGCAATGTTCTTGGCCTCGACATCTCCGACATGTATCACATGCTGCTTTCGGCGGGAATCGCCGGTCTGTGCTTCAGCGTGATTGCGCTGGCGCTGGTGCTCATGGCCACGCCCGCGCCCTCCTATCTGGGCGGCATCGCCGCCGAGCGCGCCAGAATCATCGAAGAACGGCTGCCTGCCGCCATCAAATCTTTGCGGCCGCGCTAGATTTTTTCCTGCCGGGCAAGAAGCCTTCCGCTCGCGGAAGGCTTCTTTGTGAGGGAAAAGGGAAAGGCGCTCCCGCGGCCACCGGCGGGTGGAATGGTGCGCCGCTCAGCGGCCGTATCCCAGCCGGGTGCGCAGGATGTAGTACTCGTTGACGGGCCGGTCGTCGGTCAGGGCGGGAATTCGCAGGTCTTCGCCGATCAGCTTTTCGAGGGGAATTTCCCGGGACAGCACCAGGTCAAACTGCGTCTTCGGGTCGCGTGCGGGACCCCATTCCACAAAGTCTGCTAGGGCGCGCGAGGGCATGCGCGCAACGAGCACGTTGCTGGAGGGCACGTTGATGGGCTCCCTGCTGGCCAGGAAGTGGATGCCAAACTGGCCGTCGAAGGAGCGATAGGCGCGCACATAAGGGAAGGACTGCACCAGCGACTTGGCGATGGCGGCTGTGGAGCCCGCATCGCCGATGATCGATGGGTACCAGATCATGGCAATGCCATTCTTGCTCAAGTGATTCCTGATCACGCTGTAGAACTCTCGCGAGTAAAGCAGGCTTGAGCCCGCGGCCTGCACCGGCGGCGGCGGATCGACTGCGATCACATCGTAGGTCTCGTTCGAGCCGTCCAGGAAACGCCGGCCATCGTCGGTGACAATGCGTGCATAGGGCGCCTCCTCCACCAGCGCGGCGTCGGAGTGAAAGTAGTGGAACATCTTGGGGACGCTCGGCACCAGGTCCACCGCGGTGGTGGGGATGCCCCAGGAGACCATGGAGCGGAAGGTGGTTCCCATGCCGAAGCAGATCACCAGCCCATTGCGCGGCGGCGTGGGGAGCAGGGCCAGGGGAAGATGGGCCAGGTACTTGGTGACCGGCGTCAGCGTGGTCATCCCAATGCCATTCACCAGGAGCAGCCGTTGAAACCCGGTGCCGGTGGCGATCACCGTGGCGGTGTAATCCCGCTTGACCTCGCGCGCCGCGAAGCGCGTCTCGAAGTCGTGACTCAGGCCGGCGGCCCCGGCCGCGGCCACAACAGCCAGAACAAAGGCGGTTGAAGACCGAAGACGCGGTTTGGGCAGCGTTTCGCCCGCCTGCTCCTGAAATGACAGGATGCCGGCGATGGCGAACAGCGGAATGCACAAGGCGACAAGACTCCAGCGCTCACCCAGAACCGGCAGGAGCAGGAAGCTGGCCACCAGCGGGCCGAGCAGGCAGCCGACGATATTCACGGCATATGCGGCGCCAGCTCGATCCGGATCGCCGCCCGACCAGGAATCGACCAGAAGCGGGGTAACGAATCCGGCCAGCGCGCAGAACAGCACGATGGCCAGAATGCGCAACTGATCGAGAGCGGGAATCATGAACGGCAATAATGGGTCGGCGGCTACAACCGGTAACACCGCGGCAAGGGCAAGCAGCGTCCACACTCTGCGGCTTTCGCCGGGCGCATGCGCGTGCACCCACCGCCGGTATCGCCGCGATCCCATCAGGGTTCCCAACAGGTAAGCCCCCAAAATCTCAGCGAAGGCATAAACCACGGTTCCCAGATAAGGGGTGAATTGCCGTATCCAGACGACCTCCATTCCCATGCTGACCAGGCCCGTGGTGAACAGCAGCAGCAGGGACGCGGAGCGCGGGAGTCCATAGAGTCTTTGCTGGCCGGGTGCTTCCTTCGCGGACGCGCTGGCCGGACTCGAGGAGGGATCGATGGACTCAGCCGGCCGCAGGCCCACGCTGAGCCACAAGGCCAGACTGGCGATCGCGGCATTGAGCACGCCGGCCACAAAAAGCGTGCGCCGGAAGCCCAGCAGCTCAATGAGAACAAAAGCGGAGACAAGGGTGCCCAGCAAGGCGCCGAGAACGTTGGCGATGTAGAGATAGCTGAAGGAAAACTTCGACTCCGTTGCCACCGTGCGCCGAATCACGTCCATCAGCAGCGGGAAGGTTGCACCCATCGCGGTGCACCAGGGAAGCAGCGCGAGTGCAACCAGGCATCCCGCGGCGACAAAGTAGCCAGCCGACTGCCACGCGCCGAAGCCCTGCGCATGGAGCAGAATTTCGCGGCCCAGCTTGAGCTCAAAGGGGACGGCCAGCGAGGAGAGCCCGATGCAGAGCTCCGCCGCCGCATAGAGCCGGAGCGCAGCCGCAGGCGATGCCAGTTTTTTTTGCTGCATGAAGCGCGCGCCCCAGGACCCGAGTCCGAGCCCGGCCATGAAGATGGAAAGAACGATGGAGACCAGCGCGGTGTTGACGCCGAAGCTGGCCATGGCCAGGCGCACCCAGATGACTTCGTAGACCAGCCCGCAGAAGCCGGAGATGACGAAAAAAGCAAAGTACCAACGCAGTTGCGCCGTGGACACTTCCGATTTGCGCACGCCGGCAGCAACTGCCACGGGGGAGGAGACCATGTTTACCTCGGACTTGAATTGCGTACCCGGGATTGGAAGTGGACTGGCCTCATTATCGCCCGGAATCGCGTTGGCCGCGAAGGAAGTTCCGCCCCAGTCAATAATTCGCATGGCACAAAAGTGGGATGCCTGCGCGCGCGGGCCGGTTTGGGCCTGAAGGCAGGTTCAGTCTGAGATCGCGGCGGAGGGTCAGGCCTGAATCGGCAAACGCGGGTCGCTGCTGTTCCTCTCCTGAACCGCCTGCATCACAATATTCCGGCAGGCGCCGGCGCTGCTTCGCAGAACGAGCCGCAGAAAGAGCGCTTGCCCGGCAGGGAGCTTCCCAGCCGACGGCGACGCGGGGCAAGCGTCCGCCGAAATGCGCAGCGAATTGCGCAGAATGGATTCCGTATAATTGAGAGGAATCATCGATGAAAAAGCGAGATTCCATCCGGGAAAAAGAGAGGGTCGATGCATAAGGTCGTTCTGCTGCGCCACGGGGAGAGCATCTGGAATAAGGAAAACCTGTTTACGGGCTGGACGGATGTCGACCTGTCGGAAAAAGGAGTGGAAGAGGCCACGCAGGCCGGCCGCATTCTCAAGGAGCAGGGATTCTCGTTCGACCTTGCCTATACTTCCGTGCTGAAGCGCGCGATCCGCACTTTATGGATCGCGCTGGACCAGATGGATCGGCTGTGGATTCCTGTCGAACACGACTGGCGGCTCAATGAGCGGCATTATGGAGCGCTGCAAGGCCTGAATAAGGCCGAGACGGCGGCCAAGTACGGCGCTGAGCAGGTGAAGATCTGGCGCCGCAGTTACGACATCCGTCCGCCGGCGCTGGACGAAGCGGATGCGCGTTATCCGGGGAAGGACCCGCGCTATCACGATTTGTCGAAGCAACAGCTTCCCCTCACCGAGTGCCTCAAGGACACGGTGGATCGCTTTCTGCCCTGCTGGCATGAGGCCATCGCTCCCAGCATCCGCTCCGGGAAAGAGGTTTTGATTGCGGCCCACGGCAACAGCCTGCGCGCGCTGGTGAAGTATCTCGAAGACATTCCCGACCAGGAGATCGTCGACCTCAATATTCCTACGGGCGTGCCGATGGTCGAGGAACTTGACAGTAACCTGAAATCGGTTCGCCGCTACTATCTGGGAGACGCGGCGCAGATCGAGCAGGCAGTCAATCAAGCGGCCAGCACCGGCGCCGCAAGCCGGTGAACGCGGGCAGCCGGACGCACAAGAAATTGCGCGCGGCCACAGGGGCTTCATTTCGATCGCGAGTTCGCGCCTGCGATTACGCTGTCATCCTGAGCGGAGGCCGTCCGCCAAGGCGGACGGCCGAAGTCGAAGGACCTGCAGTTGTCTACTCGGGATGTCACGTCTGGCGGTGACACAGTCAGAACCATCGGGAAACGGTTCAACGCCTTAACCAGTCTTCGTACTGTTGCCTCTCGCTCTCAAAAATCCTGCGTCGCTTGCGCCCGGAAAGGTTCGCGCCGATTTGAGAGTAAGAGGGGCAGACGGCAGGCATCACG
>JASHUF010000240.1 GCA_030040175.1 Acidobacteriaceae bacterium | reverse complement strand
AAGCCGTAAAATCGAAGCTGGGAGCCGTATGGAAGAAGGAATCCGCTCCCCTGAAGGATTGAGCAGACGCCCATGTACGAGGTCACTGTGGAGGCCGAGTTTTCTTCCGGCCACTATCTCCGCAACTATCGCGGCAAGTGCGAGAACCCGCACGGCCACAATTACAAGGTGCGCGTCACGCTCGCCGGCTCCGAGCTCGACGAGGCCGGTCTCCTGCTCGACTTCAAGCTGCTCAAGCAGGTCCTGCGCCCGGTCATCGAGCGCATCGATCACCAGATGCTGAATGACCTCGAGCCCTTCAACACCGTCAATCCCTCGGCCGAAAACATCGCGAAGTTCTTCTTCGATGAGACCAACCGCCAGCTCCGGGGCGTGACCCAGGGCCGCGTCCGCGTGAAGGACTGCACCATCTGGGAGACCGACACCACCACGGCCACATACTACGAGTAGCCGCGCGTCCCGCCTTCAATTCATCTGGTTCGATTTCGACTTGAGATATTTGTCGAAGGGAATCTCGAAATAGAACAACTCATTGCCGTCCGCGTCGCGCAGCTCCTTCACGTAGAGCTTGGCGCCCCGCAGCGGATGTTCGAGCTCGGAGACATCGTAAAACAGAAATCCCGCCCGCGTGGTGTGCGGTTCCACCACCAGCGCCTGGTACTCGAAGGTGTCGAAGTCCTGCTCGATCTCCTGGTCGCTGGCCTTGGGATGGGTATGGATGGCGGGAATCGGTCCCGGCATGGGAATACGCGTGCCCTCGCGATCCTTGCGCGTCATTAAACGCTCCACATCCTCCGGCTCCGCCGCCTGAATGCGGTCGCCGGCCGCGGTCTCGAACAGAATGCGTGCATCGCGCAACGAAATCGGCCGGTTTCCTTCGTTGGTAACAATGAGCCGGATGGGCATCACGCCGTGGCTTAAATAATCCACGCGGAAAATTGACTCCTTTTCTTTGGTATCGTAAGGCTCGGCGGCGATCGCCACCTGCTCCTTCTCGTGAACCTCGACAGCCGCGTAGGTTGTCGCCGGCTGCACCACCGGCTGATCGTGATCGCTCGCCGGCGGGCCGCTGGCCAGAACCGGGATCGCCAGGGCCAGCAGAAATCCCGGAAATGTTCGCCAGGGCCTCATCGGCTTCGACTGTATCATCGTAGGGTTAGACATCCGGAAGGCAATTTCGGTGACGGGATGATTCTTTTTTTCTATAATCTAGCGCTCATTGCCGCTTTCCTGCTGACCGCTCCCTGGTGGCTTTGGCGCACGGCCTCGAAGCGAAGATATCGCGAGGGCCTCAAGGAGCGGCTGGGCGAGGTTCCGGCGCGGGTCGCTCGCATGCGCGAGGAAGGCGCCCTTCCCGTCATCTGGCTTCACGCCGTCTCCGTCGGTGAGGTTCTGGCCGTCAGCCGTCTGGTCAGCGAGCTCGACTTCAGCTTTCCCGCCTATCGTCTCTTCATCTCCACCACGACCGCCACCGGTCAGGCGCTGGCGCGGGAGCGGTTCGGCGCCAATCGCGTCTTCTATTGCCCGCTCGACCTGCCCTGGGCCGTCAGCTCTTACCTGCGGGCGCTGGAGCCGCGCATGCTGATTCTTGCCGAATCCGAGCTCTGGCCCAACCTGCTCGACAGCTGCTTCCGCCGCCGCATTCCCGTCGCTGTGGTCAATGCGCGCATCTCCGATCGCTCCTGGCCGCGCTACCAGATGATGAAGCTGCTGTGGAAGCCGCTTCTGAGCCAGTTAAGCGCGGTCCTGGCGCAGACCGAGGTGGATGCCGAGCGTCTGATCGCCCTGGGCTGCGCGCCGCAGCGCCTTCTGGTCTCAGGCAATCTCAAATTCGACGTGCGCACCGCGGAGGAATCCGACGCCACGCTGCTCCTGCGCAAACTTGCCATCGACCTGCGTCTGGTGGTGGCCGGCAGCACCCTTGAGGGCGAAGAGGCCATGCTGCTCGAAGCCTGGCCGCGCCTGCTCGAGGCCGATCCCAATCTCGTCCTTGTCCTCGCGCCGCGCCATCCCGAGCGCTTCAGCGCCGTGGCGCTGCGCCTGGCGCGCTCGCCGTTTCCGTGGGTTCGCCGCTCAGACTGGCCCTCCAAGCCCGCCTTCGCGCTCACGCCGCTGCATCCCGGCGAAGTGCTGCTCCTCGACACCATGGGCGAACTGGCATCCGTCTATTCGCTTGCCAGCTTCGCCTTCATCGGCGGCAGCCTGGTCCCGGCCGGCGGCCACAATCCTCTGGAGCCGGCGCAATTCGGCGTGGCCATCGTGATGGGCCCGCATTACGCCAACTTTCGCGGCATCATTGACGACTTGCAGGCGCACAAGGCCATCCGCATCGCCGCGGTCGAGCAGCTCGGCGAAACCATGGCAGAACTGGTGCGCGATCCCGCCGAGGCCGAAGCCATGGGTGAGCGCGCCCGCGAGGTCTTCGATCGCGAAGCCGGAGCCACGGAGCGCACTCTGCGCGTGGTGCGCCCCTTGATTGAGGCCCGCAGGCGGTGAGCGGCTCTCCGCGGCCATGGCTGGCTCCGCTGGTGCCGCTCTACCGGCTCGCGATCGGGGCCCGCGAGCTCAGCCTCCGCGCCGGCTTTGCGTCCGTGCATCGTCTGCGCTCGCCCGTGGTGAGCGTCGGCAGCCTTTCCGCGGGCGGCGCCGGCAAAACCCCGCTCACGCTTACGCTCGCCCGCGCACTCGCGCAGCGCGGAGTGCACGTCACCGTACTCTCGCGCGGCTATGGCCGCCTGAGCGCCGCGCCCGCGCGCGTTGACCCTAACGGGAGTGCTGCCGAATTCGGCGACGAGCCCCTCGAAATCGCCCGCGCATCCGGCCTGCCCGTCTACGTCGCCGCTGAGCGCTACCAGGCCGGGCTGCTCGCCGAGCGGGAAGCGGAACGCAGCGCCGCCTCTGATTCCGCGCCCGCCTCCGATCGCGAAGAATCTCCCACGCTCCTCGACCCCGGCTTCCTCGGCGTCCCGGAAGGGCGTTCGCTTCCCCGGGGCGTCATCGTCAGCCGCGCCGCGAGCGACCCGCGGTGGTCCGAGCCCGCTTCGCCTCCGGCACGGCCGCTCAACACCCACCCGCTCCAGATCCATCTCCTCGACGACGGCTTCCAGCATCGCCAGCTTCACCGCGATATCGATATCGTTCTCGTGAGCCGGCACGACCGCGAGGACCGTCTTCTGCCGTCGGGTAATCTGCGCGAGCCGCTCAGCGCCTTGCGCCGCGCCACCCTCCTGGCGGTGCCGGCTGAAGACGCGGACCTCGCCACGGAGCTCAACTGGGAAGGCCCCGTCTGGCGCCTGCACCGCTGCATGGAGGTTCCGCCCCTCGACTCGCCCGTCGTTGCTTTCTGCGGAGTCGCCCGTCCCGATCAGTTTTTCTCCGGGCTCACCGCGGCCGGCATTTCTCTTGCCGCCCGCATCGCTTTCCCCGATCACCATCGTTACACGCAGGCTGACCTCGCGCGCCTCGTCAGCGCTGCCAAGGCCACCGGCGCCGCCGCACTCCTCACCACGGAAAAGGATCGCGTGCGCCTGATTTCGCCTCACGCCCCGCTCGCCGCCGGGCACGGGCAGGAACTCCCGCTTGAAGCTGCGCGCCTGCGCATCGAGATTGAAGAGGAAGAAGCCGCCGTCACCTGGCTGCTGAATGCGGTACTCCCGCGTCAAGCCCCGTCCGGCCGGTAAACGGCAACCGCGGTCCGGCCCTAGACCTTCAGGAAAATCTTCTTCCGGTACAGCCACCACACCGGCAGAAAGCACACCGCCGTAAAGGAGACCGAGTAGGCGAAGGCCGCCCATCCCGGATCGGGAATGCGGGCAAAGAAGTGCACGTGCGCGTACCACAGCGGGTTTGACCCCCGCCCCTGGTCCTGGAAGCGGATCAGGTCAAGCGTGGGGCCAAGCAATTCGCTCACCATGTAAGCCGCAATCGCATTCAACCCGAAGACGAGCCACGGCCATGCGAGGGCGCGCGTTGCGCCCTTCTTTCCCCAGCCGCGCACTTCCATCGCCCAATAGAGCAGCGCAAACAGGAGCAGCGACCACCCCGCCGCCCACAGCACGTACGAGCTGGTCCACATCTTCTTGTTCAGCGGAAACTGGAGCGACCAGAGATACCCCAGCGCCAGGCACAGGGCCGCGCCCGCAGCCAGCCCCGCCGCTTTCGCGCCGGACGTGCGCCGCCCGCGCAACCACATTCCCGCGAGCAGCCCCAGCAGCGTGGTGCCCAGGGCGGGAATGTCGCTCAGCAGTCCCTCGGGATCGCGCGCATCGTGATCGGGCCAGTCTTCGTAGAGATGTCCGGGCATCAGCTTCCGGTCGACCCACGCCACAATATTTCGATCCTTGTCCAGGAGGGGAATGTCGCGGCCGGGCACTCCCGGAACGCGATCCCAGGTCTCGGAGTATCCCCAGGAATACGGTGTGACCCCGACCTTCACCACGGCGTCCGGCACCGGGACCCGGGTCACCAGCGCCCAGTAGCCGAGCAGCACAACCAGCAGCGCCAGCACCTTTGTCCACGCCCACCGGTCCCACAGGTAAAACAGCTCCACAATCAGATAGCAGATCGCGATCCGCTGCAGCACGCCGTAGAAACGCATGTTCTCCCAATGAAAATAGGGGTAATTATTCACCACCATCCCGAAGAGAAACAGGACGACAGCGCGGATGACCGCATGACGCGCAAGCTGGTTGCGCGTTCCGCCTCGCTTGAGCCGCGCCTGCGTAGCCAGCACAATGGAGACACCCACCACGAACAGAAACGTGGGAAAAACGAGATCCGTGGCCGTGAACCCATTCCACGCGGCGTGATTCATCTCCTTCCATGAACCCGGCCCGCCATTATTGTTGACCATGATCATGAAGGCGATGGTCAAGCCGCGCAGCACGTCGAGCGAGACGAGCCGCCTGCCGGGAGGGAGCGCCGCGCCGCTCTCCTGGGCGATATTCGATGCGGAGACAACAACCGGTTCGGCCATACGCTTCTCCAGTTTCACTTCCAGGGCGCGCCGCCTCCGGCGGCCATGCGCGATGCACACTCTACCCTACGCGCACTCAGCCCCATTCGCCAAGAGGCATGGACTCTGCGCGAACCTGGTTGCCCCATCCGTGCGCGTCCTTTGCGCAAGGGTGGGACAGCACTCACCCACGCTGTCAAACCCCGCCCCGCGCTGCTACACTCGACGCTTCAGGAAAGGCTTGAGGATGACCACGCCCGCAATAACACCGCCGAAGCCCGCGCCCGACTTTCAGCCTTTCGTCCCGGCCAGCGAGAAGCCTCCCGAATTCACCCTGCGCGCCATTCTGCTCGGCTGCTTGTTCGGCCTCATCTTCGGCGCCGTCACCGTCTACGTGGGCCTGCGCGCCGGTCTCACCGTCGCCGCCTCCATTCCCATCGCGGTGCTCTCCATCAGCATCCTCCGCGTCCTCGGCCGCGCTTCTATCCTCGAAAACAACATCGTCCAGACCACCGGCAACGCCGGCCAGTCCATCGCCTCCGGCGTCATCTTCACCCTCCCGGCGCTGGTCTTTCTCGGCTTCGATCTCGAGTACGCGCGCATCTTCATGCTCGCGCTCATCGGCGGCTGGCTGGGAGTGCTCTTCATGATTCCTCTGCGCCGCCAGCTCATTGTGCAGGAGCACGGCGTCCTTCCCTATCCCGAAGGCACGGCCTGCGCCGACGTCCTTATCGCCGGCGAAAAGGGCGGTTCGCTCGCCGGCCGCGTTTTTCTCGGCCTCGGCCTGGGCAGCCTCTATACGCTTTTCCAAAATGAGAACCTCTTCCGCGCCTGGCCCGCCCAGCCCACCTACAACCCCGACTTCGGCCCGCAGCACATTCTCAAGGGCGCCTCCATCAACGCCAACGCCACCAGCGAATACCTCGGCGTGGGCTACATCATCGGCGCCCGCGTGGCCGGCGTTCTCTTTGCCGGCGGCGTGCTCTCCTGGCTGGTCATCATGCCGCTCATTTATTTCTTCGGCAAAGAGATCGACCACCCCATCTATCCCGGCCTCGTGCCCATCGCGCAGATGGGCCCCGGCGACCTCTGGTCCACCTACATCAAGCCCATGGGCGCAGGAGCCGTGGCCGCCTCCGGCCTCATCACTTTGCTCAAGACCGTGCCCACCATCTGGAGCGCGCTCACCGCCGGCCTTAAAACCATGCGCCCCAATGCAGATGGCGCTGCGTCCGCGCAGGCCGCGCCCAGCAGAACTGAGAATGATCTTTCCATGCGCGTGGTGATCCTCGGCTCCCTGCTCGTCGTTGCCCTCATGTTCCTCTTTCTCGAGTTCAAGCCCGTTCCCGGCGCCTTCGTGGGCTGGCCCGCCAATCTCGCCGCCTCGCTGCTTGTCGTCGTCTTCGGATTCCTTTTTGTCACCGTCAGCTCGCGCATCGTGGGCATCGTCGGCTCTTCGGCCAGCCCTGTCTCCGGCATGACCATTGCCACGCTCATGGCCACGGCCGCCGTCTTCCTCATCGAAGGCTGGACCGCTCCCGCCTTCGGCGCCCTCGCCATCACCATCGGGGGCGTGGTCTGCATCGCCGCCTCCAACTCCGGTGACACTTCGCAGGACCTCAAGACCGGCTACATCGTCGGCTCCACGCCGCGCCTGCAGCAGATCGCGCTCATCATCGGCGTGGTCGTCTCCACCGTCGTCATCGGCTTCACCCTCAACCTGATGAACACCGGCCTGCAGGAATTCGACGCCACCGCGCAGCCCTGGGATCTGAACGCGCCCCACCCCGGCGTCTCCATCCAGAGCGACACTCACCACCTGCCCAACCAGTTCCGCGTCCAGTCCGCCGACGGCAAAACCTTCACCACGCGCCAAAAATCCGAGTTCATCCTCCTGAACGCCATCGGTTCCACGGAGCTCCAGGACGGCAAGTATCTCTACTCGCCCTCGTCCGGAAAAATTGAAGTGCACTGGATTCAGGGGATCGGCTCGGCCGCCGCGCCCGCGCCCCAGGCCCGCCTCATGGCCACGGTCATCAACGGCATCTTGAGCAGAAAATTACCCTGGGGACTGGTCCTCATCGGCGTGGCTATCGTGATTGCCGTCGAGCTGCTCGGCATCCGCTCGCTGCCCTTTGCCGTCGGCGCCTATCTGCCCATCGGCACCACGCTGCCCATCTTCGCCGGCGGCCTGGTCCGCGGCCTCGTCGATCTGGCCGCCCGCCGCTCCGGCCACGCCGAAGAAGCGGAAAGCGAAATCTCGCCCGGCTCGCTCTTTGCTTCAGGCTTGATCGCCGCCGGCGGCATCGTGGGCCTGCTCGGCGTCGCCCTCAAAGCCTACGAGGCCACCGTGGGCAAAGGCGACCTCCTCAATTTCCCCACCACTTTTCTCGACAACAACTACGTCGCCGTCGCCGCCTTCGCGGCGCTCGCGTATTCACTGTATTACTTCGCAAGAAAGCCGCTAAAGAAATAGGGTTCGCCGGGTGCCCCAGGTCTCGCTTCTGAGACCTGGGAAAGCACCATCGAGCGCACACCGCCATCACGCCGCCAGCGAAACCTTCCCTTGCCGGCCGCGCGCGGGCCTTACGCTGATCTCCACGTCCTGGCCGAGAGCAGTGAGGAAATCCATCAGGCGCTCTACGGAGAATGAGCCTGATCGATTCCGCATCAGCGCGGAAACATGCGGCTGTTGAATGCCGAGAATCTTCCCCGCTTCAGTCTGTGTCCAACCGCGCTGCCGGATCAGCCGGTAAATCTCCAGCGTCAGCCTTGCCTTCAGCAGCTCGCGCTCGGGATCAGGCAACCCCAGATCGGCAAATACATTGCCGCCGCTCTTCTCAGCTTTCACCCGGCCTTTTTCACTTGTGATCATCTCCATCCTGCCATTCTTCGCGATT
The DNA here is from genome assembly GCA_030040175.1 of Acidobacteriaceae bacterium. GTDB lineage: Bacteria > Acidobacteriota > Terriglobia > Terriglobales > Acidobacteriaceae > Telmatobacter. Next base: position 383 of record JASHUF010000240.1, on the reverse strand, counting down.
CCTACGGCCGCATCACCGGCCGGTAAATCAGCCCAATCACCACCCCCACCACCACCCACTCCGCAAAGTACGCGACCGCCTGCTGCGCCGCCAGCTTGGCGCCGATCTGCAGATTGGCAAAGTTGTGCAAGACAAATGCGCCGATCACGAACACCCCGATCAGCACGCCAAACGTTACACCGGCGAGAGCGCCCGATGCCATGTCCAGCGGCTGCGTTCGCCACCGTGCATACAGCACCGCGAGCGCAACGGTGGCGAGAAGGATCGCCGCCATCCCCACCGGCATGTGGCTCATTTGCCCGTCATGGTCGCGGTAAACCGCCGGGTACTTCGCGAACTCTGTCTTCAACGACGGCATCAGGACAAAGACTGCGCCGCCAAAT
>JASHUF010000239.1 GCA_030040175.1 Acidobacteriaceae bacterium | reverse complement strand
TTCGCAAACTCCTTACATCTTAGCATATCTCTGACCACAGTGCGATGATGGAAATCAATGCCCGTGCTTACCTCGGAAGCCGTGGTTCTGCGCACCTGGCCGCTGCGCGAGGCCGATCTCATCGTGAGCCTTTTCACCCGCGACTACGGCCGATTGAAAGGCGTGGCCAGGGCCGCGCTCAAGAGCCGCAAGCGCTTCGGTGGCGCGCTCGAGCCCATGACCGTGGCCCGCGCCTGGTTTGCCGAGAAGCCTGGGGCTGAGCTCGTCCGCCTCGATCAACTGGAGATCATGCGCTCCCCGCTTTCAGGCCCGGTGGATGCTGTGCGGCTGGCGGTGTTGAGTTTTTATGCCGAGGTACTCGACGAGGCGCTGCCCGAGCACGACCCGCAGGACGCGGTCTTCCGCCTGCTGCTTTCGGTGCTGGAGCAGACCACCGCCGCTGCGGCCGGAACTGAGGCTGGGGTGCCCCTGGTCCCGATTTTGGGACCAGGGAGACCAGACCGGTCCCAGGCGGATCGACCGCCGGCTACGCAGCCCCAATCCTCCGGACCCCAGCTCCCCGGATCTTGGATGGCGCTCACCTATTTTTCCCTCTGGATGACGCGCCTCATGGGTCTCTTGCCCGACATCGCCCACTGCATCGTTTGCGGCGAGGCTTTGCATGCCGGGGAAGTTTCGTTCTCATGCCACGCAGACGGCCTCTTCTGCGCCCTGCACCGCAATGGCAGCGCCCATTCTCTGAGCGCCGACTCCTGGCAGCTTGCCCAGCGCATGCTGAAGGCATCAGCTGGCGCATTTGCCGGCGAGCCGTGGACGCGCCGGCGCGGCCAGGACCTGCGCCGCTTCGCCGTGCAGACCCTCGAGCGGCACCTCGAGAAAAAGTTGCGCACCGCCGAAGCCCTGGCGCGGCTGGGCGGGTGACGGCGGGAGAGTCACCTCCTGCATGTCTCGCACAAAAACACTGAAGCCAGCCCTTGCGAGCTGGCTTCGCACCCTGCTCACCAAGGAGCAGGGGTGATATCTTCTATAATTTTACGCGATTCTCAATACCAGTCAATACCTTTCAATACCCTACAAGCCCTGTGACGCCTTGCGGAGCAGTAAATGGCAATCGTCAATGTCTATATCGACGGTTTCAACCTATATTACGGCGCACTGAAGCGAACTCCACACAAATGGCTCGACCTCGGCAAACTTGCGCAGACAATGCTGCCTTCAGACACCGTCCAGGAAATCCACTACTTCACCGCAAGAGTTAGTTCGCGACCGTACAATCCGACCTCCGCCCACGATCAGGGGTTGTATATCCGGGCGCTCAAAACGATCCCCAATCTGCAAATCAAGTACGGCCATTTCCTGACCCATTCGGTCCCGATGTACCTGACCGGCATCACCCCTGCCCAGAGGGTTTGGGTGGATAAAACAGAAGAGAAAGGCTCAGACGTGAACCTTGCCTCACATCTGCTGAGAGACGCATACGGGAAGCGCTTTGAGTTGGCGGTTCTCATTACAAACGATTCCGATCTTGCCGAGCCTGTGCGCATTGTCGTTCAGGAGATTGGACTACCGATCGGCATTTTGAACCCGCACCAGTTCCATAGCCGGGAGCTACGGCAATATGCGACGTTTATCAAACGCATCCGGCAGGCAGACTTGGCCGCCAGCCAGTTTCCGCAGTCTGTGACGGATCGCAAGGGATCATTCGGAAAGCCTGCGGGGTGGTGACAGGCGACCGATTGTCCCAACTGCTAAAATCATCTTTCAGTCCCGCTGAAAGAGATCCGCCCGTGCTCGCTGCCCAATCCGCGCCAACCTTGAAACCCTCCGCGCTCACCTTTCAGGATTTGCTCTTTCGCCTGCAGGCCTTCTGGGCGCAGCGCGGCTGCGTGCTGCAGCAGCCCTACGACCTCGAAGTGGGCGCAGGCACCATGTGTCCGGAGACCTTTCTGCGCGTGCTCGGCCCCAAGCCCTACAAGGTTGGCTACGCGCAGCCCTCGCGCCGCCCGGCCGACGGCCGCTACGGCGAAAATCCCAACCGGCTCTTCAAGCACACCCAATTCCAGCTCATCCTCAAGCCCCCGCCCGCGAACGTGCAGGAGCTCTATCTCGAATCGCTTGAGGCCCTCGGCATCGACCTCAAGCAGCACGATCTCAAATTCGAAGAAGACAACTGGGAGTGGCCTGCCGGCGGCGCCTGGGGCGTGGGCTGGCAGGTGATGCTCGACGGCCTGGAGATCACCCAGTTCACTTACTTCCAGCAGTGCGGCGGGCTCGACCTCGATCCCATCTGCGCCGAGCTCACCTACGGCATGGAGCGCATCGCGGCCTTCCTGCAGGACGTGGACTCGATCTATGACATCGTGTGGGCGCGCGATCCCGATGCCGGGGTCCCCAGGGACGGGTCTACGTCGCGGGGGCGGGAAACTGGAGCCACCGTAACCTACGGCGACGTGCGCTGGGAGGAAGAGCTGCAGTTTTCCGTGTACAACTTCGAGATGGCCGACGTGCCGCGCCTCTGGGAGCACTTCAACTCGTACGAGGCCGAGGCGCAGTTGCTGCTGGTGCAGGCCAACGCTTTGCTCGCTGACGAAAAGGCCAGTCCAAGGGAAAGAAGAAGATTTCCGCTGCTGCCGGCGTACGAGCTGGCGCTCAAATGCTCGAACCTCTTCAACCTTCTCGATGCGCGCGGGGCCATCAGCGTTACTGAGCGCGTGGGCGTCATCGGCCGCATCCGGAATCTGACGGTCGGCGTGGCCAAAGCCTATGCACTGCAGCAGGCCGTCGAAGCCGCACCAAGCGGAGTGTCATCCTGAGCGAGCGCAGCGAGTCGAAGGACCTGCGGTTGTTTTGGATCTGCCGTTTCATCCCCAAGTCGATACCGGGAGCAGAGAGAGTTCAAGAATCATGTCAGACTTTTTACTCGAAATCGGCCTTGAAGAAGTCCCGGCGCGGATGATTGCGTGGGCCCAGCACGAGCTTTTGAAGCGCGTTGAATTGCTGCTCTCGCGGGAACGTCTCGTTGATCGCACAGGTTCGCTCGTTTGGACGAATGAAGGCTTGCCTCCGGGCTTGCATGACGGCCTTAGTCTAAATGGGGCACAAGTCGCCAAAAGTTTTTCGACCCCACGACGTCTTACAGTGTTATTCAAGGACGTGGTGCTCAAGCTGGATGACGCAAAGGAACGCGTAGAGGGTCCCCCGGTTTCCGCGGCATATAAGGACGGCAAGCCGACACCAGCAGCAGAGGCATTCGCAAAAAAAGTTGGAGCGTCTGTCGGCGAGCTTCTCACTGTTGAGAAGCCCAAAGGGAAGTACCTTTGCGCATACGTTGAGCGAAAAGGCCGCACGGCGAACGAAATTCTCGCCGCCGAATTGCCCAAGGAAGTTCTCGGCGTTTCCTGGCCCAAAAACATGTACTGGCGCGCCGGCAAGCCCGAGCGCTTTGTGCGCCCCATTCGCTGGGTCGTCGCCCTGATGGATTCCGAAGTGATCCCGCTTACAATCGCCGGCATCGCCGCCGGCCGCTTGAGCCGCGGCCATCGCGTGCTGCACGGCGAAGGCGCGGTGACCATCTCTTCGGCAAGCGAATACAAAGAGACTCTGCGTAAGGCATTTGTGATTGCCGATGTCTCTGAGCGCAGGCACATCATCCGCAAGGCCCTCGACGCGGCTGCACGCACCCTCCCCGGGGCGCGCTGGCGCGAAGATGCGGCGCTGGTGGAGACCGTTGTTCATCTCACGGAATGGCCCACGGTGATCCTCGGCGGCTTTGAGCGCGAGTATCTGGAGCTGCCCGAGGAAGTGCTCGTGACCGTGATGCGCGACCACCAGAAGTACTTCGCCGTGGAAGACGCCGAGGGCAAGCTCGCGCCGCATTTTCTCGCCGTGCTCAACACGCAGGTGGACGCCGAAGGCGCGGCCCTCATCCGCCACGGCAATGCGCGCGTGCTGCGCGCCCGCTTCAAAGACGCGCGCTTCTTCTGGGACTTCGACCAGAAGACGCCGCTGAGAGAGCGAGTTAATGATTTGCACTCAGTAACTTTCCATAAGGATTATGGAAGCTATTGGAAAAAGACCCAGGCAAATCTGGGAATTGCGAATGATATTGTTGATTTGATACAGGTAAAAGGCTCGACCGTAGATCGAGGTGCTTTACACGCTGCGACTGAGCTAGCAAAAACCGATCTCACTGCAGAACTTGTAAAAGAATTTACCGAGCTTCAGGGAATAATTGGGGGCTTGTATGCGCGTGTTCAAGGCCTCGGTGAGACAGTTGCGCAAGCCATTTATTGGCAGTACTCCCCAGCCTCCATAGGCGATCCAATTCCTCCATCGGTGGAAGGTCAGATTCTAGGTATCGCAGATCGTCTACAGACAATTGGAGTGATGTTCAGTAGGGGACTTGAGCCTACTGGATCGAAAGACCCCTTTGCGCTTCGACGCGCGGCTAATGGGATCGTAAAGATCCTCGCAGAGTCCGACCTAGCGCTGACGATTACCGAATTGATTGGCTCGGTGCCCGAATTGGTTAATGCTGTCGAAAACGCTGGACTTGAATCAAGACTTAGAGATTTCTTTCGTGAGCGCGTGCAGTTCTGGCTACGTGACGTACGCGGCTTTCGATATGACGTGGTAAACGCGGTGCTTGGGAATATCGAATATGGGAGGGTCCAACTAGGTTGGAATGACGTGCGCGATGCAATCAAGAGAGCACAGGATATAACAGCTAAGTTGGGCTCAGCGGATTTCATCGCCATTTCCGCAGCTTTTAAGCGCATCAAGAACATCCTGCGCCAGGCGGAAGAAAGGGGTTACGCTCTCGGAAATTGGGCTGACATCAGAGCCGATGAAGCGAAGAGCTTGAGGAGCGCAATCCAATCGCTCGCGGACGGGGTTGCGAAGCTGCGCGAGCAGCGCCGCTACGGTGAAGCTCTCGCGCTCATCGCCACGTTGCGCCCCGCAGTCGATACCTTCTTTGACAAGGTCATGGTTCTCGACCCCGACGAGAAGCTGCGCGGCGCGAACCTCGCCCTCATCAGCGGCATCCTAGACAACTTCTCTAGCATCGCCGACTTCAGCGAGATTGTAACCGCGTAGCGCCAGTCCTTTCGCGTCCGCGGCTCACTGCCCCTCCAGAAACGCGCGCACCTGCGGATCGAGCGTTGCGCTTTCGCACGAGGGAGCAATGTGTCCGCAGTCGCCTTCCAGCACCAGCGTCTTCGCGCCCAGCAGCGCGGCAAAATCGAGCGCGGGTTTCGGATTGACCATATGATCCTGCGCCGCATTCACCACCAGAACCCGCGCCTTCACGCGCCTGGCCGCGTCCTCCATCGAGCCGCCGTGCGCGATGTCGTGATGAATGACAGCGTCCATCTGCGCAACCCAGTCGTTGGCGTCGAAGGGCTCGATTCCCCGGCTTTCGGTCTTCGCGTATTCCGAATCGAATTGACCAACGGCGTGCGTGCGCGCGTACTCCGCCGGAGTGGTGAGATTCAGCTGCCAGATCAGCTCGGCCACATGCGCCGCAATGGGTTTGGCATAGCGTCCCTGCTTCCAGTCCGGATCGGATTTCACCGCATCTTCGTCGCTGCGGTAGAGCAGCAGGTCGCGGCTGTCGGGCCGCGGCGAACCGACGATCGGAATGGCCTCATCCAGGAACTCCGGATAAGCGACCATCCACGCGAACGTCTGCATCCCGCCCATGG
>JASHUF010000238.1 GCA_030040175.1 Acidobacteriaceae bacterium | reverse complement strand
ACTTGAAGAGGCCGGCTACGTAGCCGTTGAAAAACGATTCGTGCAGCGCAAGCCGCAGACCCTCTACCGCATGACCGAGCCAGGCCGCATCGCGCTTACCGAATACGTGCAGGCGCTGCGCCAGTTGCTCGGCACGGCCATCAACGCCTGACGGCGCCGGCAGCCAGCTCCGCGCGCACCCGTTCCATGATGCCGAGATAATACGCCAGATTGTGGATCGTGTTCAGTGTCCCGCTCAACGCCTCGCCTGCCTGCATCAGGTGCCGCAGATAGGCGCGCGAGTAACGCCCGCACACCGGGCACGCGCAGTTGGGGTCGGGCGGGCTCTGGTCTTCGGCATATTTCTTGTTCTTGATGTTCACCCGCCCCTCGCTCGTGAACAAGAGGCCGTGGCGCGCCGCGCGCGTGGGCAGCACGCAATCCATCATGTCCACGCCCATCTTCGCGTACTGCTCGATCTCGTCCGGATAGCCCACGCCCATCACATAGCGCGGCTTCCCGCGCGGCAGCAGCGGCAGCACCTCGGCAATCATCTCGAGGGTCAATTCGCGCGGCTCGCCCACGCTCAGTCCGCCGATCGCGTAGCCCCCAAAACCCGATCCGGCTTGGTCCATCTCCACCAGTTGCTCCGCGCACGCACGGCGCAGGTCGCGGTACGTCCCTCCCTGCACAATGCCGAACAAACTTGGCGTGCGTCCATTGAACTCCGCGCCCCACGGCGCCTCTTCGCAATGCGCGCGAAAATGCGCGAGCGAGCGCTGCGCCCACGCCATCGTCAGCCGCAGGCTCTCTTCCGCCCGCGCCCGCTCCGCCGGGTATTCCGTGCACTCGTCGAAAGCCATGCAAATGTCCGCGCCCAGCGCAATTTGCACCGCAACGGAAGTTTCAGGAGTAAAAGCGTGGGAACGCCCGTCGAGATGCGAGCGGAACTCGACGCCTTCTTCGCTTACCTTGCGCAGTTGGCTCAGGCTGAAAACCTGAAACCCGCCGGAATCGGTCAGCAGCGCATGCGGCCAGGCAATGAACCGGTGCAGACCACCCATTCTGCGGATGGCTTCGTGCCCCGGGCGCAGATACAGATGATAGGTATTGCCGAGAATGATCTCTGCGCCGAGCGTCTCCAGCGTCTCCTGCGGCACGGCTTTCACCGCTCCCGCCGTGCCCACGGGCATGAACACCGGGGTCTCCACGCTGCGGTGCGGCAGGCGCAGCCGCGCGCGCCGCCCGCCCGCCGCGGACTCCCGCAAGATCTCGAATCGCAAACTCACCAGTCGATTCTATCGAGCGTCGTCCGGAGGACGTTTTCGGCCGTCTCTGTCTACTTTCCTCAGTGTTCTGCCCGGCCCAGGCGCAACCGGAAACCCGCGCGCGCCACGCGCGGCTGGCCCAGCGTGGTGGTCGGCGTCTTTGAGACCTCAATGGAGCGGTCGAGCAGGTTTTCGCCCGCGGCAAAAACCTCCCATCGCGGTCCCAAGTCGTGCGAGCCGTATGCATCCACCCGGAAATAGCTGTGCAGGAGATACGCGTTGGCATCGTCGTCGTACATGCGCCCGCTCAACCGGCTTTCGAGAGCCAGCGTGCCCAGCCGTGTCCTCGTCGCCCGTGCGTTCAGCGTGGCCAGGTTGCGCGCCACCTCCGGAATCCACTTGCCGTAGTCTTGCGCGCCCCGCGACACCACCGCATGCGCATACTGGTAGCCGCCGTCCAATACCAGCCATCGCCTCGGCGCCAATCCAAAATCAAGAGAAACGCCGCGGCTCTCGATCTGTCCCAGGTTTTCCCGCACCAGCAGAATCGGCGACGAATTCGGATTCGTCGTCAGCGCCGTGATCGGCCGGTTCACCTCGGTAAGAAAATAGCTGGCGCGCGCCGTGCCCCACGCGCGTTCCACGGCCAGTCCCGCTTCCCATCCCGTCGCGCGCTCGCTCAGCAGGTGGTTGTTGGGCAGCGTCAGCTCGTCGCCCACCTGCGTGGAGCGGTAGAGCTCGTTGGGCGTGGGCGCGCGAAAGGCGCGAAACCCCGAAGCTGAAAGCGCCCAGTGTTCGGCAATCTTGCGCGCAAGCCCCGCGCGCGGATCGAAGAGCCGCTCGCCCTGCTCGGGCGGCTGCGCGGCCGTCGGCGTCCACGCGGCGCCGTTCCATTCCGTTTCCCGGCCGTCGTAATTCTGAAACCAGTCCAGGCGCGCTGAAGCCGTCAGCGTCCACGCACCGCGCACCCACATCGCCTCCGCATACGCGCCGGAGTCGCGCTGATGATCGTGCAGCAGGGTGAGCGCCGCCGTGCTGCCGAAGGTCTGCTCCCGGTCCCACACCCGCGTATCGTGCGCATCGGCGCCCGCCACCAGCAGCAGCCCCGCACCCAGCGGCTGGCTCCAATGAAGAGCCGCGCCCAGTTCATTGTCTGGAATATAGGAATACCGCGTGGGGATCTCGCTGCAGCGATAGGTGCACAGGGGATCGGCCGCGCCCGGCGTATTGGAGATGCTCGAGAACGTCTGCCGGTAACGCTCGTCGGCGCCGTACAGGCGCACATCGAGCGCCGCGCTGCGCGCCGTCTTCCAGTTGCCGCCCAGAACATAGCGCCCCAGCCGCGTGGCGTTGAACTGATACGGCGTCCCGTTGTGCCGCTGCTCGTCGAACGCGCTCACGCGCGCAAACAGCCGCAGCGCGGCGCTCGCGTGCTCGCCCAGCAGGAGCGCATTCTGGCTGTGCACATTGCTCGGCTGGTCGATTGGTCCCTGCTGAAACGGCGCCTCCTGGATGTAGCCGTCGGTGCCGATCACGCCGCCTGCGCCCAGCACGCCCCACGGCCCGCGCTTCCCCTCCGCCAGCACGCTCTCGTCGTAGGTCTCCTCGCCGCCGTAGCTCGCGCTCACCTCCGCACTGTCGCTTGAAGGGCGCGCGCTCACTTCGTTGATCACCCCGCCGATCGCGCTCGATCCGTACAGGCTGCCCGCGCCTCCGCGCACCAGCTCGATGTCGCGGATCGCCAGCTCCGGCTGCTCTTCCCAGTGGATCCATCCCCCGAGAGGATCGTTGAGCGGCACATCGTCTTCCATCACCAGCGTGCGGCTGGCCGAGGTCGAGCCGAGCCCGCGCAAGCTGATGCCCTGCGAGGTCGGATTCGCCACCAGCGAAGGCGAGCGGCGGAAGAGCTCTACGCCCGGAAGCTGCCGCATCTGGTCGTCCAAGGTAGTGGCCGCCGATGTTCGCAGCGCACGCGCCTCGAGCACGCGCGTCGTCGCCGGGCTTTCGAGCTCCCCCAGCGGCGCGCGATACGCCGTGACCGAAATCTGCTCTGAAGCTGCAGCCGGCTGCAGCCGGATGGTCGTGGCACCGGCGAGCGCCACGCTCTGCGTAACGAATCCCGGCGCAGCCACCTCGATGCGGCACGGCGCCGCACACAGGACATTCAACTCTCCCGACGCATCCGTGCTGCCGAGCGTCTTTCCTGTGCCACCGCTCACCATCGCGCCGGCTACTGCCTTGCCGCCGCCATCCTCAACCGTGATCGCGATCGGAGCCTGCGCCCGCATCGCCGCCGCCAGCATTCCCAGCGCCAGCGCGCCAACCTTCGCTTTCCACGTGCACCACGGCATCAGGTACATCCTTAGACGCGCCTTCCCGGCTCACGCGCTCATACAATTCTCCCACGGTCGCTCCCGTGCGCGGATCGCGTACCTGGGGCGCAATTTCGCGGAGCGGCGCCAAAACAAAGGCGCGCTCGGCCAGGCGCGGGTGCGGAATCGTGAGCCCGTCCTCGCGCAGCACCAGGTCGCCATAGAGAAGAATGTCCAGGTCCAGCGTGCGCGGTCCGTTCTCCTGGCCGGTGGACCGGTCACGCCCCAGCCCGCGCTCGATTCCAAGCAGCGCCTCGAGCAGCGCCCGCGGCGCAAGCTCCGTTTCCAGCGCCGCCACGGCATTCAGAAACCGCGGCTGCTCCGTGAGCCCGACCGGAGCCGTTGAATAGAGACTCGAGCGCGCAACCAGGCGCCCCAGTTTCGCAAGGCTTTTCAGCGCTGCGGCCAGCGCGGCCTCCGGCGGCCCGGCCGGTCCGGGAAGATTTGCGCCAAGCCCAACATAGGCAATCGGCATGCCTCCAGACTATCGCGCGTCGCGCGGCAAACCATCCTGAAAAGGCCCCTGGAGCCGCCCTCCCACCATTCCTGCGCCGCCATGCCGCGCGCGTGCCCGGAGTCACAGGACGTTCCCACTCCTCGTGTGATAGCATCCGTGTTTCGGCGCAGGCGCATCCCCGAAAACCTCCGCTGGGTGCCCGGAGCCCAGATTCGCTGGGCGCCCCACCGTCGCCACGTCCTTGTTTTTGTGGCTAAGGTGGGACATGAACCCCTTGCGCGATTAAGGAGAACCACCGCATGAAATCTTACCCCGGCACCGACATCCGCAACGTCGCTGTAGCGGGGCATGCGCACAGCGGCAAAACCACGCTCATTGCCGCCATGCTGCATGCCGCCAAGATGACCCCCGCGCAGGGCCGCGTTGAAGACGGCTCCGCCGTCACCGCCTATGACGAAGAGGAGGTAGCCCGCGGCGCCACCATGCAGAACGCCGTCGCCTTCGCCGAGTGGCAGGGCGTCAAGATCAACCTCGTCGACACCCCCGGCTTCCACATGTTCACCCACGAGGCCCGCGCCGCGCTGCTGCCCGTCGAATCCGCCATCGTGGTTGTCAATGCGCAGAACGGCGTGGAGCCCGTGACCGAGCGCGTCTGGCGCTACGCTGAGGAAGCCAACGTTCCCCGCATCGTCCTCGTCAATCAGATGGACCACCCCAAAGCCGGCGGCGGCTCAGGCTTGAGCGCGCTCCTCGACGATCTCCACGAGCGCTGGGGCCGCAACTGTGTGCCCGTCCAGTTGCCCATCTCTGACGCCAACGGCTTTCACGGCGTGGTCGATCTCGTCACCATGGAGGCCTACACTTACACGCCCGGCGGCGACGGCCGCGGCAAAGTCTCCGCCGAAATTCCCGCCGCGCTCGCTGCCGATGCCAAAGCCCGCCACGAAGCCCTCGTCGAGCTCGTGGCCGAAGGCAAAGACGAGTTGATGGAGGAATTCTTCGAGAAGGGCACCATCCCCGAAGACCATCTCATCGCCGCGCTCCATGAAGCCATCCGCGAAGACCGCATCTTTCCCGTGCTCTTTTCGAGCGGCCTGGCCAACATGGCCCTCGATCATCTTCTGGATTTTTTGAAAGTCTACGCGCCCGCGCCGATCGAACGAGCCCCTGTCCCCGTCACCTCCGCCGTCGCCGTCGCCGCCAACGGCGCAGCCTCTGAAGCCGAAACCCCCACGCGCAAAGTCGCTGACGCCGAGCCCGCCGCCGTCTTTGTCTTCAAAACCATGTCCGATCCCTTCGCGGGCCGCATCAGCTTCTTCAAAGTCCTCTCCGGCATCGTCAAGAACGACGCTACGCTCGAGAACTACACCCGCCGCGGGCAGGAAAAGTTCTCCCACCTCTCTGTCATGCAGGGCCGCAAAGCCGTCGAAGTCCCCGAGCTCCACGCCGGCGACCTGGGCGCCGTGGCCAAGCTGCGCGACACCCTCACCGGCGACACGCTGGGGGTAAAAGGCGCCGACATCCAGGTCGCTCTCGCCGCGCTGCCTGAGCCGGCCATGACCTATGCCATCGAGCCCAAATCCCGCGCCGACGAAGACAAGCTCGCCCCCGCCATCCACAAATTGATGGAAGAGGATCTCCTCATCCGCTTCTTCCGCGATCCCCAGACCAACGAGTTTCTCATCGCCGGCGCCGGCCAGCCGCACATTGAGGCCATCGTCTCCCGGCTCAAAAAGCGCTACCACGCCGAAGTGACTCTGAAAGCCCCCAAGGTCCCCTACCGCGAAACCATCCGCGGCAAGGCCGACGCCCAGGGCCGCCACAAGAAACAGACCGGCGGCCACGGCCAGTTCGGCGATTGCAAGATCAAAATGGAGCCGCTCCCGCGCGGCGGCGGCTTCGCGTTCGAAAACGATATCTTCGGCGGCGCCATCCCGCGCAACTTCATCCCCGCCGTGGAAAAAGGCATCGTCGAGTCGGCCGCGCGCGGCTATCTCGCCGGCTACCCCGTCGTCGACTTCAAGGTCATCCTCTACGACGGCAGCTATCACGACGTCGACTCGAACGAGCTCAGCTTCAAGACCGCCGGGCGCATTGCATTCCGCAAAGCCATGGAGCAGGCCAAGCCCTGCCTGCTCGAACCCATCATGAAAGTCGAAATCGAGGCGCCGGAGGAATTCGCCGGCGCTCTCATGGGCGACCTCAACGGCCGCCGCGGCCGCGTCCAGGGCATGGACTCCCGCGCCCGCTCCACCGTCATCAACGCCCAGGTGCCCATGGCCGAGATGCTCACCTACGGCACCCAGCTCACCTCCATGACCCAGGGCAAGGGCAGCTACCGCATGGAAGTCGACCACTACGACATCGTCCCCCAACTCGTCGCCGAAAAAATCCTCTTGAACGCCAAGCGGCCCATCGAGGAGGAAGAGGAATAACCGCGTGCTGCGGCTTAGATCGCTTGAAGGGTACGGGCTTCAGC
>JASHUF010000237.1 GCA_030040175.1 Acidobacteriaceae bacterium | reverse complement strand
GGCCCGAAACCCAGGAGCCCATCAGAATCTCGTCTATTGGGCGATGGTGACGGTGAGGGTCAATGTCTGCGCCGAGCCCGAACCAGGGGTTGCTGCAATGGTAACCATGGAGGCCCCGATAGGCGTGAGATAGCTTGTCGAGCCTTTGCCGCCACAACCTGCAAGACCAACGGACCCAGTAACGGTGAGAAGCAAGAACAGGCACAGCGTCGACCGCCGCTGATTTTTGCGGGACACCTTCGGCTTGCGGGTGAACGCGGCCAACCCCAGCAGGCTTCCGGACCACCAAAAAGCGAGAGCCGGCAGCATCGCGTCACGCCGCTGCGGGGCCGAGCCGACCCTGGCTTGCGCGGGATTCACGTCTGTCTCAATCGACAGATCCACGTTCACCGGCTGGTTGTTGCCGTTCAATACTACCGAGCTGACGGAGGCACCGTTTTCCGTGAAGCTGCAGAGAGAATATTGAGGAAGTCCGGAGCAGCTCAAGGCAAGTGTGGCCGTGTAGCCGCCGGCGGGCGTCGCAGTGATTGTCGTCGATCCTGTCTGCCCCTGTGGAATGGTCAACGCATTGGGGTTGGCCTCGATGCTGAAGCTGGGCGGCGCAGCCTTGATGTTCAGCATGTATCCCTGCTCGACATCCGGGGTATCTCCATAGGTATCGGTAGCCGTCACCGAAAAAGTATAGGCTCCGGCCGAGGACGGAGAGAGCGTTCCGCCCAGAACTCCATTGCTAAAGGTCAGCCCCGAGGGAAGCGTTCCACTTTCAGTCAAGGTGAGGGGGGCGGTCCCGCCGGTCGCCGTGAAGGTCACAGGGCCATAATTCTCGCCGGCAATTCCAGACGCGTCGCTGGCATTGAAGGTTGCGGGGGTGGGCGCGATGGCGAGGGGCGTGTAGGGTCTGTCACCATCGGTAACGGTGATAGTTTCGTTGTCTACCAGGCCAGCCGAGAACGGCTCGGTGTCTGTCACCGTGACGGTTTCGTTGTCTACCAAGGCAGAGGAGAAAGGCTCGGTATCATTCACCGTGATGGACTCGTTGTCCACCAAGCCAGGAGGAGACGGCTCAGTATCTTTCACGGTGATGGTCTCGTTGTCGGTCAAGACAGAGGAGAAGGGCTCAGCATCTGTTACCGTAACGGTCTCGTTAACAGTGACGGTCGTCTGTGCTCCCGCCGGACTCACCGTGAGCGTGTCGTCGACGCTGCCGGTACAACTGTTCGCGTCCGTTGCCGTCACCTGGAAGGGAAAGCTTCCTGTTTGCGTCGGCGTTCCGCTCAAGACCGGGGCCACGAAGGTGATGCCGGTGGGCAGGGCGCCGGTCTCGCTGAAAGTGGTTGTGCCGATGCCGCCGGTCTCAGTGAAGGTGACTGCGGGATAGGCTGTTCCCTCAGTGCCGGGATTTAAGGTAGTGGGACTCACCGTGATGGTTTGGCATGCGATCTGGAGGGAGTAAGCCTGGCTGCCGGAGTCTCCGTTGGTGTCCGCCGCGGTTACCGTAATAGGAAAGGTTCCGGCCTGCGTGGGCGTACCGGAGAGCACGCCGGCGGTAGTGAGCGTCATGCCTGATGGCAACGAGCCGGAAGTGACCGCGAAGGTCACGGTTCCGGTGCCCCCTGCCGCCGTAATCGTCAGCGGGGAGTACGCAACGTTGATGGTGCCGGAGGGAATCGTAGCGGGAGAGAGCGTGAGAGTGGTCTCCTGCGGGAATGAATACTCGGCGACGAAGGCGGTCCCATACGTGCTCTTGTTGGTTGCCTGGAATGGCGCCACGGTGGGAAAGTTGGCTGAGGTTGTCAGTCCGGCCACATGGGCGTCTCCGAGGGGATCAACGGCAATGCCGTAGCCGACGGTGTCGTTACTCCCGCCCAGGTATGTGGAGAAGAGCAGGGAGGAGCCGGTGGCGTTGTATTGCGCAACAAAAGCGGAGTTATAGCTCGAACAGCTGGCGCAGGTGCTCTGCGTGGCATTGACCAGGGGAAAGTTGTTCGATGCCGTGGAGCCGGTCACGTAGGCATTGCCGAAGGCATCGAGGGCAATGGAGCTTCCCTGGGTGGCACTGTCTCCGCCCAGAAAAGTGGAGTAGACCAGCGCCGAGCCGTCCGCATTGAACCGGGTCACGAACGCGTTGTTGGCTCCGGCCTGCAATGCCTGAATCGGATTCAGGGTGGGGAAGTTGTGCGATTGCGCGAATCCGGTGACGTAGGCGCTGCCGGCGGAGTCGACGGCGATGCCGGTGCCGTAATCCTCGTCGGCTCCGCCCAGATAAGTGGAGTAAGTGAGCGCCGAGCCGGCGGGATTCAGCTTGGAGACAAAGGCGTTGGCGCCCGTTGTCGATAACAGCGTGGATGCGTTGGTGGGCTGAAAGGCGTTGGCGGTGGGAAAGTTGGTGGATTGCGTGATACCGGTCAGGTAGGCGCTGCCTGAAGAATCCACAGTGATGGACTCTCCCCAGTCCTGCGCACTACCGCCCAGGTAAGTGGAGTAGACCAGGGATGAACCGTCGGGGCTGAACTTGGTGACAAAGGCGTCGCCGTCGTAGAGGCTGCCCGAAGCGCCGGCACAGTCATTGCAGGAGGCCTGGATCGGGTTCTGTGTGGGGAAGTCGGAGGAGTTGGTCAGGCCGGTGACATAGGCGCTGCCTGAAGAATCAACCGCGATGCCGAAGGCCTCATCAAAGTAAGCTCCTCCCAGAAACGTCGAGTAGACGAGGCTCGAGCCGTCAGGGCTCAGCTTGGTGACGAATGCGTTGTTGATGGTGCCGTGGTTGGTGGCCTGGAATGCGTTGACCACAGGAAGTCCAGGATTGCCGGATGGCGGAGGAGAACCCGCGGATCCCGTCACGTAGGCGCTCCCTGAGGAGTCGACCGCAATGGCGTAGATGCCGGCGCCACTCAGGTAGGTGGAATAAACCAGGGCAGAGCCGGCAGGATTCAGCTTAGTGATGAATCCTTCGCCCAGGTACTGTCCCCCGCTGCAATCCCCGCATGTGGTTTGATAGCCATTCAGGATAGGGAAGTTGGTCGAGCTGGTGAAGCCTGCGATGTAGCTATTGCCGGTCGAGTCGACAGCAATGGCCTCGGCATAGTCGTAATTGCTGCCGCCAAGGTAAGTGGCATATTCAACTGTGGGGTCAATCACCAGAGGTTGTGTTCGGTCGTAGCGGTCGAGCGCGAACGCGATTCGATTTCCGGCGCCCAGCACGTAGTGCCCCTCGATCCGGTGACGGCCCTGGGGCGTCTGCTGGTAGATGAGCGGCCTGGCCACGATCAGGCTGCGCGTGGCATCCATGCGCAGCAGCAGGTCGCCTGCGCGGCTCAGGCGAATCTGCCGCGCACCGTCCACTTCCAGTGCGATGGTGCGCGGGTCGGCGCCCGGAGCAAGGTCGAGGTCAAATTCAAGCCGCTGGTTGTCACCGTGAAAGACGGCATCCACGCCCGGATAGATGCCGCTGTACTCGACCGCGGCGTAGTTGGGTATATTGGTGTGCCACTGCTTCGGGTCGCTGCCGATAAAGTAATTGCTGTTGCCGGGTAGCTGATCGCGGCCGGCAATTGCGGCGGGTGCTTCCGCGCCCAGGAACCTGAGCCGAACCACGCGGCCGGATTGCGCGGCCTGCGTAGCCCGGCGGAGGTGATCTGGTGCTTGCGGGGCAAGACGTCCAGCTTGC
>JASHUF010000236.1 GCA_030040175.1 Acidobacteriaceae bacterium | reverse complement strand
TATGGCCGCCGCGGCCTCACCTTCCACGCGCATTACACGTACGCGCACGCCATGGACTGGAACCCCAACGAGACTACGCTCGCCGCCGGCAGTGACGTTCTCGACCCCCGCGATTTCAATCTCGAATACGGGACGAGCGATCTTGACGTCCGCCACTCCGCAGCCGCGCTCGTCCTCTACGAGTCGCCGTGGAAACTGCACGGCCTCGCCGGCCGCTTCGCCAACGGCTGGATGCTCTCCGGCATCGGTCAGTATCGCAGCGGGCTGCCGTACACCATGCGCACCTCGGGCTCGCTCGCCGAAGAGTTCGACCAGGCCACCGGCGCGGCCATCGTGGGACTGGGGCCGGGCATGAACGGCTCCGGCGGCGACAACCGCATCTACGGCACGGGCAGCGACGGCCGCTCCTACTCGATCGGCCGCAACACCTTTCGCTATCCCGAAACGTGGAAGGCCGACCTGCGCCTGGGCAAGCGCTTCGACCTGGGGCACATGCGCTCGCTCGAATTACTGGCTGAAAGCTTCAACCTCTTCAACCACCAGAATGTCACCGAGATTGAAACCACCGGCTACTCTGTCGAGCCCGGCAGCCAGACCGGTTTCCCCACGTTGTGCTACCTCACCATCAATCCCACAACGGAGTACCCAGGTTGCACTTCGAGCAGCACAACCTCCAGCACCGCTCCTTTGCTTCCGGCCTTCGGCCAGCCGCTCAACATCAACGCCACCGATTTCTACCGCGAACGCCAGATCGAGCTCGGCCTGCGCCTGCAGTTCTAGAGCGGTTCCACAGTACATGTAGCCATATTTCACAGTTGCGGAAGGTGGCTTTTTCTCGGTGAAAAAGCCACTTAGCATCTGCGGCTTCGGGATACAGCAACTGTGAAACCGCTGTAGCACCAGGTCCCGCTGCGCCTTGACATCTTCCCCGCACGCGCACTAGCTTTCCGTTTGTATGCGCCGCGCGCCGGCGCTCTCCATGCAAACCGAAAAACCGTCTCCCCGCATCCGCTGCGCCGCTTCGTTCGCTGCGTGCACTCTTGCCTTTCTCCTATTCGCAACGCTACCCGCCCGGGCCCAGCGCGCGCCCGTTGCGCCTCCCGGCGACACGCTTCCCACTCCCGGCCCGCTTGCCCATCTTTCCCCCAGGCTCTCGCACCGCGCTCTCGCCAAAGCCATCAAGCTCGTGGCCGACTGGCAGCTCGCCCGCCTTCCCCAGCAGGCCCAATACGACTGGACCTGGGCCGCGCTCTACACCGGATTCCTGGCCGTCCCGCAACAAGTGGCCGGCGAGAGATACGAGCAAGCCATCATGCACGTGAGCGAGCGCCTCGACTGGCAGCCGGGCCCGCGCGTGATGCACGCCGACGACCAGGCCATCGGCCAGACCTATCTCGATCTCTACCTGCTCCATCCCGACCACAAGATGATCGAGCCCATGATGGCGCGCCTCAACCAGGAGATGGCCACGCCCGACCCCACCGATCCAAAGAGGCCATTATGGTGGTGGTGCGATGCGCTCTTCATGGCCCCGCCCATCTATGCGGACATGTATGCCGCCACCGGCGACACAAAATATCTCGACTTCATGAACCGGCAGTGGGAGATCACCACCAACCTGCTCTACGACCCCGCGAAGCACCTCTATTTCCGCGACGCAAGCTACCTGGACAAGCACGAGAACAACGGCGAGCCGCTCTTCTGGTCGCGCGGCAACGGCTGGGTGATGGCGGGCATCGCCCGCGTGCTGGAGCGGCTCCCCGCCAACTCGCCGCTGCGGCCCAAATACATCGCGCTGCTTCGCGAGATGGCCGCCGAGATGCTTTCGATCCAGGGCACGGATGGTCTCTGGCGTCCCGGCCTGCTCGATCCCGGCGCCTACCCGCTCCCCGAAGTCTCCGGCAGCGCCTTCATCACCTACGCGCTCGCTTATGGCGTGAATGAAGGCATCCTCGACCGTGCCGCGTATTGGCCCGCCGTCCAGAAGGCCTGGGCCGGCCTGCTCACGCATGTCTACGCCGAGGGCCGCCTGGGATCCATCCAGCCCGTGGGCGCCGCGCCCGGCGCCTACACGGAGACCTCGAGCTACGTCTACGGCGTGGGCGCGTATCTTTTGGCCGGCTCAGAAATTTATCGCGGCGTGAAATAGCGTAAGCGCGCCTTCTCCGCTCATGCCGTACAATGCCGCCAGCCTCACCAAGTGCGGTGCGCAGCGTCGAAAGGAGAGCGCCATGCCGGCCGGCCAGCCTCGCGTACGCCAAAACCTTCTCGCCATCCTCGTTGCTGCCATCGCCGGCTTTCTCTTTGAAACCATCTGGTACGCGTTTTTCTTGAATGCCTGGCTCAAGGGAATCGGCCACAACCGGCAATGGCTGGAGTCAACCGGCGCCAGTCTCTGGCTGCAATGCGGCACGGCCCTGCTCGCGGCGGCGCTCCTTGCCGCCACCCTCTCCGCCTTCACCCAGCTCACCGGCGAGCAGACCGCGTGGCGCGGCATTAAGATGGCCGCCACGCTCTGGGCCGGCTGCGTGCTCACTACCTACGCTACCGAGTACGTCTTCGAAGTCCGCAGCTATGCCATCTTCGCCATCAACACCGGCTTCTGGCTCATCGGCATGGTGCTCATGGGAGCCATCGTCGGCGGCTGGAAAAAGAAATAGAAATGATCGCGCAAATATTTTTTTGAACCCTGAGGCACCTCCCGATGCGATTTGTCTGCCGCTGTCTGCTTCTGCTCGGCTCCGTCCTGCTTCTTGCTCCGCTGTCCCCTTCTTCCACGCAATCTCCCGACCATCCGGCGCCCGCGTCGCCGCCCTCCGCTTCCGCAACCAGCAACGCCGGCCCCGCGTCCAGTCCCGCACAGGCTTACACACTCTCGCCGGACAAGCTCGCCCGCGCCACCGCTCTCGCCCGCATTCGCAATATTCTCGACATCGCCGGCTCCCTCTGGAGCATCGTCTTTCTCTGGCTTCTGCTGGGCTTCGGCGGCTGGGCCCGCATCGAGGCCTGGGCGCAGCGCCGCTCGCGCCGCCGCTCGGTGCAGGGCGCGTACTTCTTCCTCTCGTTCTTTTTCTTCACCTGGCTCGCTGCCCTGCCTCTCGCCATGGTTGGCCACCACTTCGAGCGCAGTTACCAGATCAGCGTGGAAGCCTGGGGCAGCTGGTTCGCTGACCAAGCCAAGGCCCTCGGCCTCACCTTCGTTGTCGGCACCCTGCTCCTGCTTTTCTTCCACTGGATCGTGCGCAAGTGGCCCCGCCGCTACTGGTTCGGCATCTGGCTGGTCACGCTGCCCCTCCTGGTTCTGCTCCTCCTGGTGGAGCCGCTCGCCGAGCCGCTCTTCTTTCAGTTCGAACCGCTTTCTAAGAATCATCCGGCACTCGTCCAGGAGTTGGAAAAAATCGTTACCCGCACGGGGACGGGCATCCCGTCCGAGCGCATGTTCCTGATGAAGGCCAGCGAGAAGACCAACGGCCTGAACGCCTACGTCACCGGCCTCGGCGCCACCAAGCGCATCGTGGTCTGGGACAACACCGCCAGCCGTATCCCCGACGACGAAATCCTCTTCATCTTCGGCCACGAAACCGGCCACTACGTCCTCAACCACATTCCCAAGATGATCGCGGGCTCCGCCGCGGGCCTCTTCTTCGTCTACTGGGGCTGCGCGGCCTTCGCCGCGTGGCTCATCCGCCGCCGCGGCGCGCGCTGGGGCGCGCCCGATCTAGCCTCGCGCACCGGCTTCGTGGTCCTCCTTTTCGCTGTCTCCATCGCCGCTTTCCTGCTTGAGCCGGCCGGCAACGCCTTCAGCCGCCACTTCGAGCACCAGGCCGACATCTACGGCCAGGAGGCCATTCACGGCATCGTCCCCGATCCGCAGAAAACCGTCGCCGCCGCCTTCAACGACCTCGGCAAGGCCTGGCTCGACGACCCCGATCCGAATCCGTTTGTCCAGTTCTGGTTCAACGACCACCCCAGCACGCAGGCGCGCGCCAGCTTCGCTCTGCACTACGACCCCTGGGCCAACGGCGGCCACGGCAAATACTTCCGCAACTGAGTGCGCGTGTGTGAACAGATTGTGAACAAATGCAGAAGGCTGCTGCCGTCCGGATGCCCGCGCTCCCGCTTTACCGTTCACTGCGAGCGATGACCAGAGACTTCACGCTCCGGCTGCCGAAAGCTTCAGTTTCTCCGCTGCCGTGGGCAAGTTGAAATGGAAGGTCGCGCCGGGTCCGGAATTCGCCGTGGCCCAAAGACGGCCGCCGTGCGATTCCACAATCGAGCGGCTGATCGCCAGTCCCATGCCGCTCCCTTGAAGCTTGGTGGTATAGAACGCGCTGAAGATCTGGTCTGCCTTCCCGGCGGGAAGTCCCACTCCGGCGTCTGTCACCGAGACCAGCAATTGCCCGCTCTTCTCCATTTGCGACGTGACGCTGAGCTCCCCGCCCGAGTCCTTCATGGCCTCCAGGCCATTGAGAATCAGGTTCATGAGCACCTGCTGCAATTGCACCCGGTCCGCGGCCACCCTGGGCAGGCAGCCGGCCAACCGGGCGCTCATTGAGATCGAGTAGCCAATGGCCTCTTCGCGCAGAAGCAGGAGCATCTCCCGGATCACATCGTTCACATCGACCAGCTCGCGCTCCGGAGGAGAGTTCTTGTAAAGCGACCACAGGCGGTCGATGATGGCATTGGCGCGCTTTCCATCGTCCACCATTGCGCTGGCGGCTTCGCACGCCTCTTTCACCGCGGGTTGATCGCGAACAAGCCAGCGCAGGCACGCGCCCGCATTGGTGATTGCCGCGGAGATGGGCTGCTTGAGCTCGTGCGCGAGGGAAGCCACCAGCTCGCCCAGCATGCTGATCCGGTTCACATGCGCGAGATCGGCCTCCAGTTGCCGGGCACGCTTGCGATCTTCAATGTCGGTCATGATCCCGTACCATCTCCGGATCATTCCCGATTCGTCGCGCAGCGGCACCCCGCGAATCACGAACCAGCGATACTCCCCGTCGGCGCCGCGAAAGCGAACCTCCTCCTCGAACGGTGCCGCTGCCGAGATGCTGGCATGCCAGCTCGCGCGATACCGGCCCAGGTCTTCCGGATGGATGGCCGAGTGCCAGCCGGAGTCCAGCGCGAGAGTGATGGAAATCCCGGTATACTCCGCCCACCGCTGATTGGCAAACTCATTGGAGCCATCGGGCCGGGCAATCCATACGATCGCCGGAATGGTTTCAATCACGTCGCGAAGCTCCCGTTCGCTTCGGCGCGCGGCCTCCTCGGCGCGCTTGCGTTCCGTGAGGTCCAGCACAAAGGCCACATTCTCGCCCTTTTCCCCTTCGATCGCCGCCGCGGCTACCAGAACCGGCACCCGCGTTCCGTCGCGGCGCACGTACTGCTTCTCGAAGAGCTCGCAAACGCCGGTTGCGGCGAGCTCGTCCGCGGCGCGTTTGCTCGCCGCCTGCCACTCGGGAGGAGTCAGCTCCGGCCAGTGAAGACCTCCCTCCGCAAGGTCGCCGCGCGTGTAACCGATGATCTGCAGAAAAGCATCGTTGGCTTCGATGATCCGGCCGTCGAGATTGGAGATCAGGATGCCGACAATGTTGGCGTCCACCAGCCGCCGTATCTTGGATTCGCGCTCCCGGAGCTCGCTTTCGGCGCGCTCAAGCTCGCTCCTCTCCCGCGCTTCGCGGAGGGCGCGATGCACCGCGGGCACAAGACGGGACATGCGCGTCTTCAAAACATAGTCGGTGGCGCCCAGCTTGAGAGCATCGATGGCCACCTCTTCGCCCATGGTTCCGGAAACGAAGATAAAGGGCAGATTCGGCCGCTGCTCCCGCACCAGGCGCAGGGCTGTGCCCCCGTCGAAGGAGGGGAGCGAGTAATCCGCCAGAACCAGGTCGAATTCCTCCTGCCGCAATGCCCTGAGCAGGCTGGATTCCGTCTCCACGCGGGTAAGGCTGCAGGCGATGCCGCTCGACTCCAACAGATCCCGTGTCAACTCCGCGTCGGCGACATCATCTTCCACATGGAGAATGCGTAAAGGGGAATTGATCGCTCCCATGTCAGTGCTTGCTCGCGCTCCCAGGCGGCGGCTCGTTGATCACCGCCCAAAAAACTCCCAGTTCTCTGACGGCGTTTACGAACTCATGGAAGTCCACCGGCTTCACCACGTAGGCGTTGACGCCGAGCTGATAGCTGGTCAGCATATCCCGTTCTTCGCGGGACGACGTGAGCACAACCACCGGAATCATCCTCAGTTTCCCGTCCGCCTTGAGTTGTTTCAGGATTTCGAGTCCGTCCACCTTGGGCAGTTTCAGGTCGAGAAGCAGAACCGCGGGATTCTCGGGCCCGCGCTCCGCGAACTTTCCGCGGCAGTAGAGATAATCCAGCGCCTGTTCTCCGTCGCTGGCGACCACAACCTCGTTCGCGAGATTGTATTCATCCAGCGCCGTGAGCGTAAGCTCGACGTCCTTAGGGTCGTCTTCCACCAGCAGGATCCGTCCCAGGTTCTCCATAGGTCAGTTCGATCCCATCTTCGAAAGTGAGAAGTAAAAGGTGGCGCCGCCTTCGATCTTGCTCTCCGCCCACACCTGCCCCCCATGGCGGTGTATGATCCGCTGCACCGTGGCCAATCCAATCCCGGTACCCTCGAAAGCCTCCTGCGGGTGAAGCCGCTGAAACACACCGAACAGCTTGTGGGCATACTTCATGTCAAATCCTACGCCATTATCGCGCACAAACAACACCACGCGATCGCCCTGCCGCTCCCGGCAACCGATCTCAATTTCAGCGTCTGGCCGTGTGCGGGTGAATTTTACTGCATTGGAAATCAGGTTGACCATCGCCAGCCGCAACATCGAGCGGTCTCCATACCATTGCGGCAAAGAGTCAATTTTCCAGGCGATGCGGCGCTCATTCAGGTCCTGCCGAATCTCCGTCATCGCCTCCTGGACGACCTGCTCAAGGTCGACAGGGGCGTAGTGCGCCTCAGCCCGGCTCAGCCGGGAAAACGCGAGCAGGTCGTCGATCAGCGCGCCCATCCGGTTTGCCGCCTCCAGAATCATCGCCAGATAGCGCCGGCTCTTCTCGTTGAGCGATGCCTCTCCGCTCTTGCGCAGCAGCTCTGCGAACCCGGCCATGTGGCGCAGCGGCGCACGCAGATCGTGGGAGATGGAATACGCAAACGCTTCCAGTTCCTTATTGCTGGCTTCGAGTGCGGCAGACCTCCGGGCCAGCTCCTGATTCACCGTCTTAAGCTCGTCGCGGGCGCCGAGAAGGTCTCTTTCTACCCGCCGGCGCTTGGCGCTGAACCAGGAAACGAGCGAAGCAAAGGAGGCGAAGATGACAAAAGATGGTATGTCCGACTTGTCAATGTTCAGGCTGTAAATGGGCGGCAGGAAAAAATAGTCAAAACAGATTTGGGACAACAGAACGGCCAGGACGGCGGGGCCTCGTCCTGCGTTCCATGAGGTGGTTGCTACGGCAAAAAGAAACAGGGAGACAGCGATATCGCGAAAATTAGAGTGCCGGAGCAGGAGAGCGGCCCCCAATGCCGCCGCCACGCACAGGATGGCAAGCCCGTAGCCCCGAAGATTCTTCAGCTGCAGCGAACCCGGGAATCGACGGGCGATGGATCTGCCGGCAGCGCGATCTGACCCATTCATGAACCCCTCCCCGCTCATGGACCCTCCCCGCGCCGATTGGTGGAGACTGCACGCGAAGGAACCACGGTTCCGGCGTTCGACGGTCACTCTATCATGCAGCGGGCAGGGTGGGAACGGCATCTGCTTCTTGATTCGGGACGCGGGAGGCCCGCAGGACGGAGCCCTGGTTCAGCCAACAATCTTCACCGGGAAAACCGCGCCGCCTCACTCGGCCGGCGCAATCGGCTTCGGCGGCGGCTTGAGCACGAATCCCTTGCGCACCAGCGCAAACCCCTCCTGCGGCAGCTCCGCCTGCAGCAGTTGATTGTCGGGTCCGGAAAAGAGATCGGTGTGCGTCCCCGCAATCGTCGCCACCAGGTGGTGCACGATGATCGTCTTTCCCCCCAGCGTTCCCTGTCCGTCGGGATAAGTCGCGAGCACGACCGGCTCAATCGATCCCGCCTTCTTGGGCAGAATCGCCCACAGATCGCGATTGTTCTGGGCCACGGCCAGCGCCAGCAGTGTCTCCAGCGCTCCGGGATCGAAGTCGGGCAGAAACACCGCGCCCGCGTGCGCGGCCAGCCGCGTCGTGGTGCTGTGCCCGCTGGCGGAAATGTTCAAGAGAATCTGCGCCGCATCCGGCCTGGCCACCACCGTCACCGCCGAGCCGTTCACCGTAGCGCTCAGAAGCACATGCCGGAGATGGTTCGCCGCCGAGAGCCGCTCCGTCTTCGAGAGCGCGTAGTCCAGTCCCTGCATGGCCACGCGCACCACAGACGTTGAGTCGTAGCCATGCGCGCCGGCCGTAAATTGATACGAAGCCGTGCCCACGGCATGGCCGTGCTGCGCGAGGATAAAGCTCCCGCTTTGCGCCCTCGCCGGCAGCGCTGGAGACAAGGCAACAACTCCCGCGAGGGAGAGCAAGGCAAAAGTCCGCACCGGTCCCTGAAACACTCCTGCCTGGTTAGACTCGAAAACAGGGGTCAGGGGTCAGGTTTCAGGACTCAGCGGTTCGTGGACAAGATGGAAGGTCTGACCCCTGACACCTGACACCTGAAACCTGAAACGTGATGCCTTCCTTTATCCCTTCGCGATCCCAAACCGCCGGTTCACTTCCTCCCAGTTGACCACGTTCCACCACGCGGCCAGGTAATCGGGACGGCGGTTCTGGTACTTCAGATAGTAGGCATGCTCCCACACGTCATTGCCCAGGATCGGAAACAACCCTTGCGCAAGCGGCGAATCCTGGTTGGGCGTCGTGATCACCTTCAGCTTGCCGCCGCTCAAGACCAGCCATCCCCAGCCCGATCCGAACTGCTTGGCCGTGGTCTCGTTGAACGTCTTCTTGAAGGCCTCGAAGTCGCCGAAGTCGGTTTTGATCTGGCCGGCAATGGCGCCGGTCGCATCGCCGCCGATGCCCGGCGATTGGGCCGGACCCATCAGCCTCCAGAAAGCGCTGTGGTTCGAATGCCCGCCGCCGTTGTTGCGCACCGTGCCGCGAATGTCTTCGGGTACCTGGTTCAAGTCGCGGATCAGGTCGTCGACCGATTG
>JASHUF010000235.1 GCA_030040175.1 Acidobacteriaceae bacterium | reverse complement strand
CAGGTAACCTCCCCGGGCGAGAAGCCCTTCGTCTACGCGGCTGCATTTCCCAACGGTGCCGTCGCCATCGGCGCGCAGGAGCGCACCCAGGTCGGCCGCGCATGGACCATGCCTCCGTGCGAAGTGACTCTCAACGTCGCCGGCTTCGCGGGCCCCTTCGGCATATTCGGGGAATTTTCGGGCCTCACCCTGGTCTTCGACCGGCCCTTGAGCGGCAGACGCATCTTCGCGCAGGACCTCGCCGGCGACCAGCCGCTGGATATTTCGGCCCAGGTTCGCGTCCACGGGACAAGCCTGCATCTTTCCCGGCAGACCATCCGCTCCGTCGGCCTAGAAAATCGCACCCCAGGCGACCTGTCCTCGCCCGGCCTGGTCCTCGCTGTTACTTAGTCTCTGCTCGCCTGCGCTGATGGCTCATTTGCGTGCCCGGAGATAACTTCTGCTCTAACTTGTCCCCTTTGCTCTTCTAACTCGGTAACTCACGTCTAACTTAATCTCCTAAGTTACAGGTAAGTAAATCAACTCGATGCCTTTCCCGTTTTTAGGGTCCTTGTTACGCGTGTACTGCCGGCTCTCGTCGCTGTCCCAGTGCTCAAACACGCCCAGGCTGGTGACCTGCCTGCCATCCTGTATGTACTTCGTACGCGAAGGCGGATCGCCGGCCAGCGCCTCCTCAGCCAGGTAGTCGTCCGCATTCGCGCGGATCAGAATCCGGGGATGCCCGTTCTCATCCAGGTTGTTCTTCGTCTGCGAATACAGGATGTCCACTCCCACTGAATCGATCGCCACGCCGTCGAGCGAGGCCAGCAGGCTCGCCGGCCAGTCCGAGTTTTCATACGGCGCCACGCGGTTGAAGAACGGCGCATTGGGAAAGTGCAGCGGGTACGACATGTGCCTGCGCGCGCAATACAGGCCGTCGAGCACGTAGAGAATCGTTTTGGCGCCCAAATTCGGAGAGGCCGAAAGATCCACCATCGGCGAGTACGCATGCGGTATCCCTCCCTGGTTGGTATTGATGATCGAGTGCAGCTCGCCCGGGCCCTTGATCGACCCGAAGTGATTCTTCGCCGTAAGCGTCACGCCCGTCTGTCCCTCGTCGCCGCCCTCGGCCGCCGCGTAGGGGTACGAGTGCACCTTCACCAGCGCAAGATTCACGATGTAAGTCGAGTCCATCACCTGTTGCGGAACATAGCGTGCATCGTCGAAATGGTCCGCCGAATAGCTCTGCCCCAGCACCCAATCCGGGGCTTCCAGCCCGTGGATCTCTCCGAAAGCCGGATGCTTCTGATATCTCGGATCCGGAGCGTCTCTCTGCACAAAGCGCACGTCGGCATAGTGGCTCCAGATATGGTCCAAAAATCCCGGCCAGATATCGCGCTGCGCATCGTAGATCAGGATGTCCGTGGGCCGCACGCCCACATGTTTCACCAGTTGCCGCACCATGGCCAGCGCCACCTGCGGCGACACGTTCACCAGGTTGGTCGGCACCACGGGCTTGCTGTTGTTCATATTTACTTTTACGGCGACAATCTCGCCCTCCTGATACTTCTTCTCGCCTGCATGCCCTGACTGTTGCCCGTAATAGCGGAAGATGATCCTCCACGCCTCCTCGTCCGTCGCCGCGCCGGTCACCTGCCGCAGCACCAGCGAGAGCATCGCATCCACGCGCTTCTGGTCGGTGTTTTTGTCCATCCACCACTGATCGTTCACCGATTCCCGGCTTCCTCCCCAGCGTGTGGCCCTGGGATCGCGCACCCAGACCACGCGTCCCGGGAAAACGCCGCGCGCCGTGCCCAGCGGTACGTTGCGCTGTTTGGGCGCGTAGTTGTACTGGGTCAGCAGCTCCGCGAGCGCCTTCTCATCCAGCCCATTGGGAATGCCCAGAAGCGCCAGCGACCCTGCCGCGCCCTTGAGAACCTCGCGGCGTGTACAACGACGTTTCTTATTTTTTGTCATGAGAACGGAATCCGATTCGGCAAAGCTATCGGTTTGATCTGCTTGTCATTGTGCGAGGAGGCGCGAATCGAAGAGTTCGATTCGCGCCTCCTCAGCACAGCTTTATATCGCGCGCAACACTCGTCCTGCGCGCTCAAAACGAGAACACCATGCCCAGCTGGCCCTGACGGGGCAGAAAGTCGTTGGTGATCTTTCCGTAGTTCCCGTCGGGCACGCCCGTGTCTGGCGTCTGATAGTTGACGCGGTTGAATATATTGAAAAACTGGGCCTGGAACTGCAGTTGCGTGCGCTCGGCCAAGTGGATTGCTTTGGCAAAGGACATATCCCAGCTCTGGTAGCGCGGCCCGTATCCGTTGCCCTCGCCGACGCTGTCGTTGCCGAAGACGAATCCCTGCGGCTGGGAGAAGCAGCCGGTGTCGAACCACTCGCTAATGGTGTGCGGATTGTCGGCGACCGAGCAGGTGTAATTGGCGCGCTGCCCGCTGTTTTGGCTCAACAGGTCACCCGAGCCTGCGGTGACAAGCAGGGGCGCACCGGAACGGAAGTTGGTGACGCCGCTGATCGACCACCCACCCACGATGGCGTCTTCCGCGGGAGAAACCGAGTTGGCGAACCTCTGACCGTGGCCGAACGGCAGCCCGTAGACGTAGGTGAGGATGAGGGTCTGCGGGAAGTTGGCGTGGTGCCAGCCCGCCGTATCCAGATACTGGTGCATGTCATAGTTGTCGAGCTGGTTGGAGTAGTTATCCATCAGCTTCGACCAGGTGTAGGCCCCGGTGAAGGTCAGGTTCTGTCCGGCGCGCCGCTCGAACACCAGCTCGCCGGCGTTGTAGTGCGACTTGGCGCCGCTGTTGCGGAAGTCCACAGTGGAGATGGACCCATTGTCGGCCGCGGTCCAGTTGGGGTTGGTGGGAAAGGTGTAAAACGGCTCACATTGCGGAAAAGTGATACCCAGCTCCGCGGCAGTCGGCCCTGAGGTAAACGTCGTGGGATTGCACTGGTTGAGCTGCCAATCGTTGTAGAGATAGGCGCCCTTCGTGCCCACGTATGCGACATGGATCGACATGTTCGCGCTCAACTCCCGCTCGATGCTGACGTTCCAGTTGTCGGCCTGGCTCTGACGGAAGTTGCTGGCCACGTCATAAACTCCAAAGCCGACGGGCGAAAAGATAAACCCGCCCGGAGTCGTGCTGATGGGCACAATGGGCGTGTATACCGGCGTTCCGGTGGTGGTGTTGCCGGGCAGGCCGTTGGCCAGAATGAAGGAGCCGCAGGCCGAGTACTCCGCAGGATTGGGATTTACGCTGCCCGTGGTGCCCGTATAGGGGGTCAGACAGTTAGACATGGGCGCGGCGTTGTTTTCCTGTTCCAGTTCCGGAAAATTGCGTTCCAGCGTGCCGCCGTCGGCGCCGAAGTTGCCGTTGAAGTAGCTCACGCCAAATGCGGCACGGATTGCTGTCTTGCCGGCGTCAGGCGTGTAGGCGACGCCGAGGCGCGGCGCGAGATCGCCATAATAGGTGTTGATATTGGGGCCGCGGTTGCTTCCCGAAGCCACCTGAATTTCGCCGGCATCGGGGCCCGATAAAACGAAGTTGCTCTGCAGGTTCTTGGTATCCACATCGTGCGTGTAAATGTCGTAGCGGACACCCAGGTTGAGCGTAATCTTGCCGGAGAGCCTGTAGTCATCCTGCGCGAATTCCCCGAATTCGTTGGTCCGCGTGTTGGGTTTATCGAAGAAATGGTCGCGGTCGACACCGTTCAGAGCGCCCACCAGGAAGTCGGCGAGGGACGCGGCCGTGGAGCCGGTGCCCGTGTAGTTGCCGCTGGCAGCAAACTGCCCACGCGGATCGTTCTGCGCGTTGAAGACGCGTGCTTGAATGGGATTGATGGCAATGCCGAACTTCAGGTTATGCCGGCCTTTGACCAGGGTAAACGCGTCGTTGATCTGGTAGATGTTGGAGACTCTGCCCGTGGTTTGCGGCAACCAGCCCGAATCTCCCGTGCCCTCGAATCCGTTGAGATTCACCTGAGCGATTCCGCTGGTATCGGGATAACCGGCGATGTTTCCGTTGGGAACGCCCAGAGTATTGTTCTCATCCGGGTACTTCGCGTATGCGGCAGTGAAGTCGGCGGTGGAGTAGCGGCTGTAGCCGTGGCGAAGCTGATTGATCATGGTGCCGCTGCTGCCAAAGGTGTGGTCCCAGCCCACAACGTCGTTGCTGAGCTGGTTGGTATTCTCCCCGTCGCCGCCGTTCATGAAGGGATTCGGGCTGGTGTCGGTGCCGAAAAACAGCGGTTGGGTCTGGTTGCGGTTGCTATACCCGAAGCGGGCAAAGAAGCGGTCGGTTTGCGAGAACGCCCAATCCACGCGGGCGTCTTCCTGGGGCATGGATGCATCGTTCACGAGTACCTGTGTGGTATTGCTGATGGGCCCGGAAAGATTGGGCAATGGCCACACGGATGGATTCAAAAAGGCCGCGGCGATGGGCGAGATGTCCGACGCGGGGACCGTGTCGTAGGTTCCGGAAACCGTATCCGAAGCACTG
>JASHUF010000234.1 GCA_030040175.1 Acidobacteriaceae bacterium | reverse complement strand
CTTCAGCCGCGCCGAAAGACGCCGAGATCAACGAGGGGGCCTTAGCCCCTGAGGGAAGCCTCTTCGCCGAAGCCGAGCGCCTGCTCACCCGCGAAATCCGCACCGCGCCCACGCTGGTGAAATACGCCCAGGCCAATCCTTACCAGATCTCGACCCGCGCCGAGCTTCGCCAGGCCGCAGCCGAACTCCTCGCACAGCTCTCCTCCAAAGCTCCGCCCCACGCAGTGGTCGATCTGGTCGAGCGTACCGAATCGCTCGAAGTCGAACTCGCCGCCACGCTGCTTTATTCCGCCAGCCACCACCCCTACCGGCAGATTCGCGACCTTGTCTCGGGGCTTCCAGCCACTCGAGTCTCGGAGATCATCGAGCTGGGGATGAGGCACCGCGGCAAGCACGACGAAGCCCTCCGCGCCTTTCACGCCGGAGCGGCCCTGCGCTTCGACATCCTCATGGACATCGGCGGCTTCCGCGACATGCACCGGCACCGGCGGTCGACGCAGATCATCCAGGAGTTCACCGCTCTCCACGGCTACGAAACCCCTGGCTCGGGCGACCTGCCGGAGGGAATCGACATTCTCGCCGAGGCCGGCGTTCTGGCCGACTACCGGTCCGCCATCGAATCCGCGCATGAAGCGAGCGCACAGATCGCCGCTGGCTCCGCGCCCGAGGCCGCGCAGTCCGCACTCTATCTGCTGCCGCTGGCTACGCGCATCCGCGGCCTTTTCAAAATGGATTTTGCCGAGGCCCAGTACATCGCCGAGCTGCGCTCTGCCCCGGCGGGCCACTTCAGTTACCGGCGCGTGGCCTGGGAGATGTTTCTGGCTTTCGAGCGCCAGCACCCGGCCCTCGCCAAGCACATTCGCGTGACGGACTTCACGCAGCCGATCGATATATTTAACCGCTGAGGGCTCCATCTTTAACCGCTGACGGGGCTCCATCTTTAACCACTGACGGCTCCATCTTTAACCGCTGAGGGCTCCATCTTTAACCGCTGACGGCTCCATGCTGCAGCTGTGAGGCGGAAGCCGCGTCCGCAGGCTCGTGCCGTTGGTAACGTACTTGCGGTGCAGGCGTTTTGCCGGAATTCCACCCAACTTTCCCGGTATCAAAGCGGCTCCTGCTCTCGAGGTCGATGCGGTTAATGCTGGAGGTCCGCTCATCCCGCTCCGGCTCCAGTTCCAGGAGAAATTCCGCTATCCTAGAGAGGACGGCCGGATCGCTGGCCAGCCAAATCTTCCAGGGTTCCAGGAGGAAACTGCTATGGCAGAGTCCGTCAAGAAGGCGAGCTCGACGAAAGTTGCCGCCAAGCCACGCAAGACCGCAGCCAAGAAGACCGCCGCCGGAAATGGCTCCCCCGACAACGGCGTGACCGAGATCAAGTTTTCCCATGAGCAGGTGGCGCAGCTGGCCCACAGGTACTGGACTGAGCGGGGCCGGCAGGATGGCCATCATTTAGAGGACTGGTACCGGGCCGAGCACGAACTGCGCGCCAGGGCCTCGTGAATCTTCCCGGCCCACCCGCCGTTCGCTGATCGTCCCAGAGACGTTCAGCCCAATCGATCTTCGCATGCCCGCAAAGGGAGTGTGCGGGCGTATGCCCGCGGCCGGGATGGGCGGCGCGCGCCGTGCGAAAATGAACCGTTGCACACCCAGTCCAACTTTCGCTTGCTCGTGGTCAGGCTGGGCGCCATGGGCGACATTCTGCACGCCCTCCCGGCCGTAACTGCGCTGCGCCATGCGCATCCTGAGTGGGAAATCGGCTGGGTGGTGGAACCGCGCTGGCAGGCGCTCTTGTCTGCGCCTGGCGGGGGTGAGCGCAATGCGGTCAAGCCGGTGCGCGACCCCGCCAGGCCCATTGTCGACTGGCTGCATCTTGCCGACCTCCGCGAGTGGCGCGACAGACCCCTGAGCCTGAGCACGCTCCGCGGCGTGCGCGCTCTGCGCGCCGAGCTCCGCGCCCGCGGCTACGACGCCGTGATCGACTTCCAGGGCGCCCTCCGTTCGGCCGTGGTGGGGCGTCTGGCCGGTTCCGGCCGGCTCATCGGCGAGGCCGCGCCGCGCGAAGGCGCCGCGCGCTGGCTGTTTACCGAGCCCGTGGTCACGCGGGGCGAACATGTCATCGAGCAGGATCTCGAGCTCGCCGGCCAAGTCGCCGGCGACACGCTCGCGCCCGCTGCGCCGCCGCTGCCCGTCGATCCCGCGGCCGAATCCTGGTGCGATGCGCTCCTGGCCTCAAGTGGAACAAGGCCGGTGGCGCTGATCAACCCGGGCGCAGGATGGGGCGCCAAGCGCTGGCCCGTCGAGCGCTATGCGGTCGTGGCCAGGGGGCTCATCGCGCGCGGTTTCCGCGTCCTTGTCAACGCCGGCCCGGGCGAGGAGCCGATGGCCGACGTGATCGTAAAGGAGGCCTCGAGCGCGGCCATTCCCCTGGCAACCTCACTCAGTGAGCTCATCGCCCTCACACGGCGCGTGGCTCTTTTAATCGCTGGAGACACGGGACCGCTCCACCTGGCCTGCGCGCTGGGCCGGCCGGTGGTGGGCATCTACGGGCCCACCGATCCCGGCCGCAACGGCCCTTACGGGACGAGATTCCGCGTTCTGCGCAGCCCCGCGAGCCGCCGCGACCACGCCCGCCGCGCCGAGCCCGAATCGGGCCTGCTCACCATCCAGGCCGACGATGTGCTCCGCGCCTCCGACGAGCTGCTGGCCGAGGAGACGGTCCAATGACCGGCTCCGAATCGTATCGACCGCCCCGCTCCGCGCAGAGCCATGGCTGGGAAAAGGTGGCGCGCCGCATTCGCGTGCCGCTGGGATTCCTCGTGGCCGCGCTCTACCTCTTCGAACTCAGCCGGCACGCCCCGCGTCCGCACGCTCTGGCATGGAGCCTGGCGCTGGTGGCGCTCGGCCTTTGGCTGCGCGGCTACGCCTCAGGCTACGTGAAGAAGAACCGCGAGCTTACCGTTACCGGCCCTTACGCTTTTACCCGCAATCCCTTGTATCTGGGCTCGATGCTCGTGGCCGCGGGCTTTGCCCTGGCGCTCATGAGCTGGCTTGTCACTGCGGTTCTCGCCTGCGGGTTTGCCCTGGTTTACATTCCGGTGATCGCTGCCGAGGAACGTTTTCTGCGCGCCCAGTTTCCCGGCTTCGCCGCCTACTGCGGCGCCGTGCCCCGGCTCTTTCCGCGGCTCACGCCGGCACGATTTTCCTCCGAAGCACCGGCGGGGAACGGGCCGGGCGTGGTTGCCGGCGCGAAACCCTCCGGGTTTTCCCTTGCGCTCTATCTCCAACACCGCGAGTACAATGCTGCAATAGGGACCGTCCTGCTTTATCTGAGCCTGCTCCTGCTGCGCCCGGCGCTGGCGGCGCTGGGCTTGAGGGCGAAGTGAACCCGTACCGCACGCATCTCGTCAAAACACAGAGGAGTCGTCCTCCACGTTGAAAATGCGCGCCTACGCAGCGATGACTCTTGTGGCTTCTGCGCTTTTGGCAGCGGCTCCC
>JASHUF010000233.1 GCA_030040175.1 Acidobacteriaceae bacterium | reverse complement strand
CAGGAGAATGAGAAGTTCGGGGCGCGGCGCGTGCGCCAGGATTTGCGCCAGAAGGGCCTTCGCTCCGACCTCGTGGAGAAGACGCTCGCGGCGAGCTACGGCGAGACCAATGAGGAAGCCCTCGCGCGCCAGCACCTGGAACGCAAGCGGATCAAGAAGCCGGAAAACGAGAAGGAGACGGCGCGGGTGATGCGGCGGCTGGTTGCGGCGGGGTTTTCGACCGGTGTGATTTACAAGATTCTGCGGCGGTGGGAGGTGCCGGAGGAGTCGCTGGCCGGGCTGGAGTCGATGGGCGAAGAACCGCGCGAGGAGTGAAGCTGGCATCTTTCTTCGTGCATGGGCCTGAATGTACGGGCTGAAGCCCGTACCCTTCGCTGGGTGTCTTTATTCGGCACGACTGAAGTCGTGCCCTTTCAAAACTCGCCTGGTGCGACTCCCATTCACGCGTCCCGGCTCGCCAAGCCCGGTGCTGTATAGTCAAAAAAGAATGGGGACGGCTGCCAACAAGTCCGCTGCGGCGGGCCAAACATCGAAACAGGGGTTTGTTTATCTTCCGTTGATTGCCGGTTGGCTGGTTCCCGGCGCGGGACATTTCCTTATTGGCAAATGGGTGCGGGGCTTGCTGCTCGCCGGGGCCATTATCGCCCTGTTTGCGCTGGGCCTGGCCATGGACGGCAAGCTCTACACCAGCGCCCAGGACATCCTCGAGCTTCTGGGCATGGTGGGCGACCTGGGCAACGGGCTGATGTTTTTCGTTACGCGCTCGCTTGGCCTGGGCGGCGACCCGGTGCGCTTCACCACGGCCGATTACGGCACCAAGTTCATTGTCGTCGCCGGGCTGCTCAACGTCATCGCCGCTGTGGACGCGCACAATCTCCGCACGGGAAGGAAGTTCTAAGTGCTGCACCCCTCCCATTTCCTATCCGTGCTCTTGTTTGCCATCTGCGCTTCCGTCGTCTTCGGCGTCACGCAGCGCGAGACCCCGCGCAAGATGATGCGCTATGGCCTCTACTGCTTCACGCTCTTCGTCGGCTCGGCCATCGTGCTGAGCTGGGTGATGTTCTTTATAGGGCGGTAGAGCCGGAGCAAGCTTTTCGCGGGCTGAAGCTCGCAAGGGAAAGAAAAGGGCTTGCACGGCACGGATAAATCCGTGCCCTTTCAAAACACTCCCGCAACGCATTTTTCCGCAAGCGCGCGAGCCGTGCTCTTTCGAAGGGCTGTTTGTAAGTGGTTC
Source organism: Acidobacteriaceae bacterium (assembly GCA_030040175.1). Taxonomy (GTDB): domain Bacteria; phylum Acidobacteriota; class Terriglobia; order Terriglobales; family Acidobacteriaceae; genus Telmatobacter. Next base: position 8,046 of record JASHUF010000233.1, on the reverse strand, counting down.
CAGTACGCCGGCGCCGACTCCGCTCACGCGGAGCGATGCCGCTGCCACACGGCGGCATCGAAGGTGTGGCGGCAGGTATAGGCTTCGGCCAGGTAGAGATCGACGGCCTCGGTGTTCGATTCCGTCACCGTAAGCGAAATCTCGGTTGCGCCCTGGCGCAGGAACCAATAGGCCGTGAGCGAGAGCAGCAGGCGGGCCAGGCCGCGGCGGCGAAACTCCGGATGCACGCAGACCTGGGTGATGTGGCCGCTCTGCGGGCTCACACGCGAGCCCAGGATCAGCGCCACCAGCTCGCGGCTCGTCCGCTCCACGATCACGTGGGAAACCTGCGGCGAAAACGCGCCGCAGCCCGAGAAACGCACGATGTTGTTGAGAAAGCGCATGGAGCCCGAAACCGAGCGGTACTGATCGTTGATCAGGCTGTCGGGATGGCCGTGATAAGCCTCGGCAATCAACCGTGCCGCCGGGGCGAGATCCTCGTCGGTCCAGGCGCGCAGATCGAGTCCCGGGGGCAGATTCACCTGCGGCGGCCGCGCGATGTCCGCGAGCAGCTGCACCATGAACAGGCGCCGGTACAATTCGAATCCGGCCGCGCGAAACGTGTGCGCATGCGTGCCGGAAGGGTGCAGCAGGAGCTGCGACTCCACGCGATCCACCTGGGGCGAGTTCACCAGCAGCTCGAGCAGATGGCGCAGCAGCGTTTCTTCAATGGAGTGGGCCGAGTCGGCGCTCTCGTCCGGAGCGGGCATGGCGAAGACGTCGCCGATGACGGCCTTGGTTTCTTCGTAGACGCAGAAGACGTAGCCCGTCACCTGCTCGGCTTCGATGGCCGCGTAGCCGGGCAACATGTGGTTGTCGAGGTACTGCATCAGCAGCCGCGCCGAGGTGCGGTAATCCCAATGCAGGCGCTGCTTCCACACCTCGCCCTCGGCATCCAGCACCGGACGCAGCAGGGTGGCGGCAAAGTGCCGCAGGTCGAGAATTTCAACGGAAGCGCCCAAGGCCATCGCGAAAACGCCCTTCCGGTCACTTTGCCATGGTTTGCGCCCAACTGCAACCGGAAGCGCGAGTTAGCGTGCCCCAACCAGAAACACCTGGAGGCCTTGTTCGGGCCAGGTGAACAGCAACTCGTAGTGCCGGTCTTCGAGATATTCCTGCAACGCGTCAATGGTATGGAGATCGGCGCCATGGCGCCCGGTTACGCGCACCACCAGAACGTGCTGCTGAGCGGGCACGCCGTCCTTCTCGTAGTTGACCACCTGGCGGTTACGGTAAAACGAGAGGCCGTACTCGGTGTCGCGCCGCACCCGGAAGACGGCCACAATCCCGTCCTGCGGCGCAAACTCGGCCAGGCGGCCGGCCAGCGGCCGCGCCGAATAGGAGCGGTCGAGCAGGCGGATTACGCGCTTGGTGGCGTTGACCTGCGGAACTCCGAAGAACGGTCCTACGCCATAAAGGAAAAGCATGAGCACGGCCAGCACGCAGCAGGTGGCCGCGCGCAGCCTGGCAATCCCGAACCCCGTAGTCACCACCAGGATGAGCAGCGCCGCGCCCGCTGCCGCACACAATGCAGCGGCCGCGGCGTGGCCGGGAGGCATCTTGGCGCCCTGGGCTACAAACCACGGCAGCAGCAGAACGGCAACCGTCATCGCGCCGCATAGCGCGGCGTGCCCGGCGAGAATCCAGCGGTTCAAACCCGGCCCCCGGCGCCGGTACAAATAGTCCCCGGTAAGAATGGCGAGCGGGGGAATGGCGGGAAGAATGTAGCCGGGCAGTTTCGAGTCAGAGAAGGAGAAGAAAACGATGGGAATGAGCGCCCACAGCACCAGAAACTCGGGGAAGGCATCGCCGGGCCGGTTGGGCAACAGTTTGCGGGTCCAGGATTTGCCATTTTTGGAGTGGCGCAGCCGCCACTCTGCCACCGAGGTCAGGATGCCGTCCGCCAGCGCGCGCACGGCCACCACGGTCCAGGGCATCATGGCCAGCAGCACCACCACGATGTAGTACCAATACGGCTGCTGATGCTGATAACGCTCCGTAGCAAAGCGCTCCAGGTTGTGTTCCAGGAAAAACTCGCGGAAGAAGGTCGGGTTCTGGTGCTGCACGGCGATGAACCACGGCAGCACCATGGCAAAGTAGAGAAGAATGCCCGGCCACCACAGCGACCGCGGCACGATGTTCCACTCTTTGCGCAGAAACGCAAAGGCCACGATGATGGCCAAGGCCAGGAACGGTGCCACGGGCCCCTTGGCCAGCGTGGCCAGGCCGGTAAAGAAATAGATATCGTAGAGCCAGAACTTCGATCCCGTCTCGTACCACGCATACCAGCCCAGCAGGCCGATGGCAAGCGGCGCCGCCATCTGCATGTCCGTCGAGGCGCCCCGGGCAAAGCCGAGTATGCCCGCGCACGCCACCGTGATCAGCGCCGCATCCAGGTGGCCGCCGGGCCGGAATCGCCGCATGTGCAGGTAAATGAGCGCCACCATCACAAAAGCGAAGGTGGTCGAGGGCAGGCGCGCACTCCAGTCGTGCACGCCGAAGTCCTGGAACAGGAACATCGCCCGCCAGTAATAGAGCGCCGGCTTCTCCAGCCACGGCCGCCCATAGAGATACGGCGTTACGCAGGCGCTGAGCCGATCCTTGAGCGTGGGCGAGGAGTCGAATCGGTCCAGCATCTCGTGGGCGATCTGCGCGTAGCGCGGCTCATCGGCGCCCACCAGGCCCAGCCCGTCGCCGCCAAAGAGCGGAACCAGCCCGTAAAGAAGGAAAAAGATGCTGAAGGCGAGAAAGACCGACACTTCGCTCGCCGCGGCCCAGCTCGGCAGTCGCCATCGGCGGGTCTTCTCTGCATCCGGGGCAGGCGGTTCCAACGAAGTTTCCATTTTCAGCAGTTCTCCAGCGGAGGGCGGCGAAGCGATCCCCCCAATTCCCCTGGCCCCGGCTTGCTCTTGGTCTGGCCTCAACCCGTTCCGCTCTTGCAATCGCTCCTCTTCTCGTCCGGGACTGCGCTGCCTGTCCGGCGAGGCAGTTCCCGGGGGGAGCCGGACGTCCGGTGCCCGTGCGCGCAGGCGGCGCAGCGATCAGGCCGCGTGCGGACAGCGTCAAGGCTAACAGATTTGCTCGGGCTTCAAGGATGCGCATTGCCGCTCAAGGCCCGGCAACAGCCGGGCGCAGCTCAGCCAGGATCTGCTCCTGCGCGCGCGCGAGCGGCCCCGCAAGGGTGCAGCCCGCGGCATTCTCGTGGCCGCCGCCACCCAGCTTTCCGGCGATCGCGGCCACGTTGACCTTACCTTTGCTGCGCAGGCTCAGGCGCACCTGGCCGTCGGGGAGCTCGCGCAGAAACACCGCGGCCTCCACCCCGGCGATGCTTAAAGCAAAGTTCACGATGCCTTCGCAGTCTTCCTCTACTGCTTGGGCGCGCGCCATGTCTTCGAGAGTGATCCACAGCCACGCCAGCCGGCCTTGGCGCCGCAGGTTGTTGAGCGCTGCGCCCAGCAGCACCACCTTCGAGGCGGGCACGGAATAATACACGTCCCGCGCCAGAGCAATGGGATCGGCTCCGGCCAGCACCAGCTCCCGCGCCAGGGCAAAGGTGCGCGCGCTCAGCGCTCCATAGGAAAAGCTCCCGGTGTCGGTGAGGATGGTGGTGTACAGGCACGCGGCCATCTGCGGCGTCAGCGTCACCCCGGCAGCCCCGGCCACGCGGTAGACAAGCTCGCCCACGCTGGCCGCGTCGCAGTCGATCCAGTTCAGTTGCGCATACGGCCGGCCGCTGATGTGGTGATCGATGTTGATGAGAAACAGATCCTCCAGGCCCTCGAGCCGCGCGCGTTCCACGCTGTCGCACTCGAGCAGGATGGCCGCGTCGTAGGGACCGCGCACCCGTTCAGCCGAGCGAATCTTCTCCACTCCCGGCAGACGGCGGTAGAGAACCGGAACCCGGTCGGCGGTTACCAGGTCGGCCTTCTTGCCCATCTGCTCGAGCACCATGCCCAGAGCGAGCATGCTGCCCACGGCGTCGCCGTCGGGGCGCGCATGCGAGCAGACGAGGAACCGCTCGCCCCGTTCGAGAACTTCAAGAACCTGATGCAGCGGATCGGATTCAGCCGCGCGGGCTTGCTCCCCCTGCGCGCTGATCGCGGCTTCCTTCGTCATGGAGCAAACGTCCTCCGGACTCAAGGCAAGCAGCATCCTGGGGGAAATGAAGCAAGCGCTTACTCGGGCCCGGCTTCCTGGCTCTGCCGGGCGCGCACGGCGGCCGTGGCGTGAGTACCGGTTGCGTCGCGCGTACCGGCCGGTTCGGGCTTGCCGGCCGACCCCGTCTTCCGCGAGCGGCTCATCAGCTCCTCAATGCGCGCCTGGAAGCGTCCGGAGCGGTCGGGCAGAAAACTGAGGTCGGGCACCTGGCGCACGCCCATGCGCTCTTTCAGCTCGTGGCGGATGTAGCCCTTGGCCGCTTCGAGGCCGGCGATGGTCTCGTTCTCCGCCCTGGCGATGTCCCTGGCGTGCGAGTCCACAGCCACGTACACCCGCGCCGATTTTCCGCCGGGATTGAGCGCCACCTCGCTCACGTGGCAGAAATCGATGCGCGGATCGGAGAGCTCGCCCTCGATCATGGCGCCAATCTCTTCCCGCAGCGCCTCGGCCACCCGGTCCTGATGATGTTTTCTTGCTCTATGCTCGGGCATGGCGAGCCTCCTCGCCCGGTGGTAAACCCATCAGGATAACAAAGGTTGCGCGGGTACGCGAACCAGTTTGCGCGCCTATGCCAGCTCCAGCTCGATGGTCTTTTTCTCGGCGTCCAGCTTCACGATACGGAAGCTGCGCACCTGCCCCACGGCCACGGGCTCCGGCTTGGCCTGGGGCGCCGGCGCGCTGCCTTTCCACCGCGCCTCGAGCATCGAGCTCAGACTGCTCAGATCGGCCTTCGCGGCGGGTGCAGCATGGGGCGCAACGCCGGGATCGGCCGTCGGCCGCTGCGCCGCCGGGCACATTCCGCGGATGCCTTCGCCCAGCTCCACGTCGATTCCCGACTGGGTGATGGCAACCACGCGGCCGGAGACGGTATCGCCCGCCCTGTGCTCGGCGAGGTACTCGTCCAGGCCCGTGGGAATGAGCTGCTTGATCGAGAGCTTGATCTGGCGTTTCTCCTGATCGACGGCCAGCACCAGCGCCTGCACGCCCTGGCCCACGCGCAGCGCGTCGCCGGGATGGTTCAGCCTGCGCCCGGCCGCGATCTCGCTGATGTGCACCAGGCCCTCCACGCCCTCGGCGATCTCCACAAACGCGCCGAAGCTCATCAGCTTGGTCACCGGGCCCGCCACCTGCGCGCCCACCGGAACCTTGCGCAGCACTTCGAGCCAGGGATCGGCGAGCGTCTGCTTGAGGCCGAGCGCGATGCGGCCCGGCTCGGTGTTCGCCGGCGCCTTGAGGGAGAGAATCACCGCGTCCACGCGGTCGCCCACCTTGAGCAGGTCCGAGGGGTGGCGCACTTTTTTCGCCCACGACATCTCCGAGATGTGAATCATGCCTTCGAGCCCCGGCTCGAGCTCGACAAATGCGCCGAAGTCCGTCAGCCGCGTTACAGATCCCGCCACGCGCGCCCCGGGCAGGTAGCGCTCGGCCGCGGTCTCCCACGGCTCCGGCTGCAGTTGTTTGAGGCCCAGCGAAATCTTTCTGGTCTCGGGGTCGATTTTCAGCACCTTCAGGGTCAGCTCCTGGCCCACGCTGAGCACGTCTTCAGGCCTGGCGATCCGCGCGCGCGCGATGTCGCTTATGTGCAGCAGGCCATCGATGCCGCGCACTTCGGGTCCGCCGATGTCGACGAAGGCGCCGTACGGCATGAGCGTGCGCACCGTGCCGGTTACGGTGTCGCCCGGTTTGAGCGCGGCGCGGCGCTCATCGAGCAACGCCCGCGCCTGCTCTTCGAGCACCACGCGCCGGTCGACCACTACGTCTTCGCCAGCCACGTCGAGCTTGGTAATGCGGCAGGTGATTTCCATCCCCACGAGCGCTGCGAGCTCTGCCGCATCGCGGGCGCCGCTGCGCGAGGCGGGCAGGAAGGCGCGCACGCCCACGTCCACGCTCAACCCGCCTTTCACCACCGCCGTTACCGTGCCCGCCACCGGCGTCTTCCCGGCGAAGGCGCGCTCCAGCGCCGTCCAGTCGCGCGGCTGGGCCACGCGGAAGCGCGAAAGCTCGTAGTAACCCTCTTCGTTGCGCCCCCGGATGGAAACCGGAAACACATCCCCGCGCTTCACCTGCCCGGCGTTGTTCTCAAAGGCCGCGCGCGGCAGCACGCCTTCCATCTTGTACCCGATGTCAAGGATCACCTGCTCTGCCGTGAGCGAGACCACGGCGCCCTCAAGCTGCTGCGCCTTTGCGCGATGGGTGTGCGTGCGCTCGAACTCGCGCAGCGCGTCCCCAAAGGATTCACCGGTCTCCGCGCGGTCTTCGGGGGCGGGCGTGCCTGCGGCGGAGTCCGACGGGTCCAGGTCAGTCTTGTGCGTGAGTTCGTTGGCGGTTTCGCCGGTGGATGGGTCCGTCATGGCGCCTGGATTCATTGTCCCATGCGCAGGCGCGGCGCCTCCCGCGCAACGCGTTTCCACGGCAACGCGGCCGGGCGCAGGGCGAGCTGCGCTTACTCCTCCACAAATGCCTTGAGCCGCGCGAGCGCCTCGTCCCACGCGCGCGCGACCAAACTCAGATATTCTTCCATGTCTTTGAAGGGCCGCGGGTCGAGCTCGAAGCGACTCTCGCGCCCCGCGCGCACGCAGCGCACCAGTCCCGCGCGCTTGAGCACGCGCAGGTGCTTGGTAATTGCCTGCCGCGTGAGCAGTGAGCCGCGCGTGAGGCGCACGATCGATTGCGGCTGCCCGCGTGCGAGCCGCGCAATGAGCTTGAGCCGCGTCTCATCGCCCAGCGCGGCAAACAGCAGCGCCTGCCCCGGTCCACCGCCCGAAGTCCGCGACTGAGTGCCGGCCGGGGCGTGAGCCGGCGCTTGAGCCGGCCCCCGTCTACGGTCTTTGCGCAAGATAGCCCTCGATGTTCTTCATCTGCAGCGCCCAGCCGCCCTCGTTGCCGCGCTGCGCCGTTGCGCGCCACCCCGCGGGGACATTTTCAAAGCCGGACTCGGTAACCGTGAGCAGGGTGCCGGATGCGGTCTTCTCCAGCCGGAACTCGACCAGCGTGCGCGGCGCCTGGGAGTAGTCGGGCGAGTAGCGCTCCTGGTCGTGAAACTCGATTTGCGCCCAGGTGTAGGAGAACAGGCGCCCGGGCTCCATCTTTTCGATCAGGGCTTCCCACACGATGTGTTCGTAGCCGGGATGGGTGATCTGCCCGCGCGAAACCCGGCCCACCGCGAAGGGCCCTTCGAGCTTCACGTGAAACCACTCGCCGAACTCGCGCCAGTCTGTCAGCGCGCGCCACACCCGCTCCACGGGGGCTTTGAGCTCGACGCTTTTTACGATGCGGTCTTCCATGACAGGCAACCTCCAGGTTGCATATTAACGCGAGCCGGCAAAAAGGGCAACCATCCGGTTGCATCTTTCGGGGGGCTGCATCGTCCTAAGAGCCGGAGCGGCAAAGCCGCCCGATCGCCCGCGCGGCCCCTGCGCCCCCTGCACCCGGAGCCGCCTCTGCGCTATCCTGAGAGGGCGCGCCCGTAGCTCAGCTGGATAGAGCGAATGCCTCCGGAGCATTAGGTCGGGAGTTCGAATCTCTCCGGGCGCACCACCCTTCCAATTCTTCTTCCGCCGTCCGGGGGTCCGCTCGCGATTCGCCCGCGGGCGATGGCGCAAAATCGAATTTCCTCCCAGCTCCATTTCGGCTCACCGGCAAACCGCAGCGCTGTCTTCGCGGTATCAGAATGGAACTTGCCGTCCCGGCGCATGGCCAATTCGATGTACACGTACATCTTTCGGGTCATTCCCGCCAGTTTTCGGTAGTTTCCCGGTAATCAATTGTGCAAACATTAGTAACCTCGCATAGATCAGCCGGACGACGCTCGATTCGCTCAAGTTCCGGCGCCTTGCGCACGAATCGGCG
>JASHUF010000232.1 GCA_030040175.1 Acidobacteriaceae bacterium | reverse complement strand
CCGCTTCCTGCTTGGCCAGTTCGAGCAATTGCCGGTCGCGGACGAGACTAGCGACGCGGAACTCGGGCAGGCCGGCCTGGCGCGTGCCGAAGATTTCGCCGGGGCCGCGCAGGGTGAGGTCGAGCTCGGCCAGCTCGAAGCCGTCCTGGGTACGAACCATGGCATTGAGGCGTTCTTCCGCCAGCGGGGAGACGCGCTCGCCGGTGAGCAGGATGCAGTAGCTTTTGGCGGCGCCACGGCCGACGCGGCCGCGCAACTGGTGCAACTGCGCCAGGCCGAAGCGCTCCGCGTGCTCGACCACCATCACAGTAGCGTTGGGCACGTCCACGCCGACTTCAATCACAGTGGTGGAGACGAGCACATCGATTTCGCCGCGCTGGAAGCGGCGCATGACGATCTCTTTCTCGTCGGCATCGAGACGGCCGTGGAGCAGGCCGAGGCGCAGGCCGGCAAGCGGGCCGGTGCGCAGCCTTTCGTGCATCTCGACGGCAGATTTGAGGCCGGATTTTGCCGAGGGGTTCGCTTCCTGCGCGGCGGCCGGAAAAAGCTCCGGCTTCTCTGTCCGCTTCCCACGCTTTCCGCCGGAAGGTAAAGGCAAGGATGGGGCAACGTCAGGATCGTGAGAGAAATCGAGCTCGGGCTGGTCGTCTTTGGCGCCCTCAATGACCGGATAGACAATGTATGCCTGGCGGCCCAGCTTCACCTGCTTGCGCACAAACTCCCACACTTCGTGCGCGCGCGCGTCGGGCACGCGGCGGGTGACGATAGGCGTGCGGCCCGGCGGCAATTCATCGAGAATGCTCAGGTCGAGGTCGCCGTAGAGCGAGAGCGCGAGCGTGCGTGGGATAGGCGTGGCGGTCATGACGAGCACGTCGGGCTCGGGTCCCGCCGTTCCATCGGGGCCGGGTTTTTTCATCAGCCGGAAGCGCTGCAGGACGCCGAAGCGGTGCTGCTCATCGACGACGACGAGGCCGAGGCGGTCGAACTCCACCTTTTCTTCGATCAGCGCGTGGGTGCCGATGACGAGCTGCGCCTGGCCGCGGTTGATGAGGCCCCGGTTGGCGCGCTTGCGGTCGTCGTCGAGCGAGCCGATGAGCAGCGCGATGCGCGGCTTGCGCGAGGATTTTTCGAGCAGCTTGCGCGCGGCGAGATAGTGCTGCGTGGCCAGAATCTCCGTGGGCGCCATCAGTGCGGCCTGGTAGCCGTTTTCCATGGCCACGATCATGGCCTGGAGGGCAACGATGGTTTTGCCTGAGCCCACGTCGCCCTGGAGCAGGCGGCGCATGGGCGAGGGTGCGCGCATGTCGGCCACGATCTCGCCCAGGGCGCGTTTTTGCGCCGCGGTGGGATGAAAGGGCAGCACCTCGCGGATGGCTTCGCGGACCTTGTCCGTGGTGGCGAAGGCGATGCCGGCGCGCTCCTTCATGCGCCGGCGCTTGAGCTCGAGGCCGAGCTCGAGAAAGAAGAATTCCTCAAAGATGAGGCGGCGATGCGCGGGCGTGGAGAAGGTTTGCAATTGCGCGAGCGGCGTGCCTTCCGGCGGGAAGTGCACTGCGCGCAGAGCGGTCTCGCGATCGGGCAGGTTGAGGCGCTCGAGCAGCGCGCGGGGCAGGCACTCGGGCACGGAGCCACGCAGGGAGTCGAGCAGGTTGAAGATGACTTTGCGCTGCCAGCGCGAGGCCAGGCGGCTTCCGCCCAGGGATTCATAGACGGGAGTAATGCGGCCCACTTCGAGCAGGCGGGTTTCGGCGTCGGCGGTTGCGTCGGGCAGGATTTCGAACTGCGGCTGGATCATTTTCAGATTGCTCGACGAGCGCGAAGGTTCCACCTTGCCGTAGACAGCGACCGATTGCCCGGCCTGGAATTTGCCGTTGAGATACGGCGCGTGAAACCAGATGCACTTGAGCGCGCGGCGGCCTTGGCCGAGGGTGAGCTCGAACAGCGGCGCGCGGCGCGTGCGCAGGAGCGCGGAGCCGCGCACCTCGGCGATGACGCTCGCCACTTCGCCGGGCTGGAGCTCGTCGAGGGAGCGCGGGTTCTGGCGGTCTTCGTAGCGGAAGGGCAGGTGATAGAGCAGGTCTTCGGCCGTGGCGATGCCCTTGAGCGCGAGCATCGGGGCCAGGCGCGGGCCCACGCCGCGCACGTACTGGACTTGATCACTGAGGCCGGGCACAACACGATGCTACAACTGCGCGTTGGGCTGCACCGAGGGGTCAGGTTTCAGGGGTCAGGTTTTGCCCTGGAGGTCTTCTCAACATCGGCTATCGGCCAGGATGCCAGCACCGTGTATGGTTATAAGCGTTGAAAAATTGCAATGGGAGCATAACGCGAATGCAGGGATTCAATCGCAGGGATTTTTTGAGAGTGGCCGGAGCGGCCTCGGCGAGCGCTGTGCTCGCCGGCAAGGTCCACGCGCTGGAAGCAATGCAAAGTGAACCGGCCGCGCCGGTCGCGGCCAACGATCATATCCAGATTGCGCTCATCGGCGCGGGCGGGCAGGGGCAGAACGACACCAGCGCGGCCGTGCAGGTTCCGGGGGTGAAGCTGGTGGCTGCAGCCGACTGCTACGACGGACGGCTCGAGCACTGCAAGGAGGTGTGGGGCAGCGAGATTCAGACCACGCGCGACTACCGCGAGATTCTGGCGCGCAAGGATATCGACGCGGTGATCGTGGGCACGCCGGACCACTGGCATAAACAAGTCGCGGTGGACGCGATGAAGGCAGGAAAGGACGTCTACTGCGAGAAGCCGATGATTCATCTTTATGCCGACGGGCCGGAGATGATCGAAGCGTCGCAGGCGACGGGCCGCATTTTACAGGTGGGCAGCCAGCGCGTGAGCTCGATGGTCTATCAAAAGGCAAGAGACCTGCTCGCGGCCGGCGCCATCGGCAAGCTCAACATGGTAACCGCGCACTGGGACCGCAACTCCGCCACCGGCGCGTGGGACTACACGATTCCGCTCGACGCCTCGCCGGAGACCTGCGACTGGCCGCGCTTTCTGGGCACGGCACCCAAAATTCCCTGGAGCGCGGAGCAGTTTTTCCAGTGGCGCAAGTGGAAGGCTTACGGCAGCGGCGTGGCCGGCGACCTGTTTGTACATCTGTTCAGCGGCACGCATTTTATTACCGGATCGAACGGACCCACGCGGGGCATGGCCACGGGCGGATTGCGCTTTTGGACCGACGGGCGCGACGCACCCGATGTGATGCTCGGGCTGTTCGATTACCCCGAAGGCTTCAACCTGAGCCTGCGCGTAAACTTTGTGGACGGCGGCCAGGAGAGCGAAGGGCTGATCTTTACCGGCGACGAGGGAACCATGGAGATTGCCGGCAATGCCGTGAGCGTGAGCCGCGTGCCGCGGACGAAGGAGCCGGGGCTGATGATCGGGTCGTTCACCGAGGCCATGCAAAGGGAGATTCTCGACGCATACCGGAAGAAATATCCAGTCGTGCATCCCGAGGGCGAGCCGGCGGCGGGGTTTGAGAAGTATGAAGCGCCGGCCGGCTACAGCGACAGCTACGACCACTTCAGGAATTTCTTTGCCGCGGTGCGCTCGCGCCAGCCGGTGGTGGAAGACGCGGTGTTCGGGTTCCGCGCGGCAGGTGCGGCGCTGTTGAGCAACGTAAGCCTGGACCGGGGCGCGGTGGTGGGGTGGGATCCGGAGCGAATGAAGTTGGTGTGAGAGACTCGCCTTGATTTGTGCTCTCCCGCGCGAGACGCTCGGTCACCCACGGACGAAGAGGGCGCCGGTGAGGAATCCGCCTAGGCGTTGAAAATGGGGCGCCCGGAACGGATGCGTGCTTTTCCAGGTCTCAAAGTCGAGACCTGGGGGCACCCAGAGAACACTGTTTGGCCGGGAGCCGTCAGGCGGTCGCGGGGAAATAGGCTTCGAGAGCGCGGCGCAGGGCGATGTGATCGACGTGGGGCTGTCTGCCTTCATAGCGCGCGGCCCAGCAGACCTGATTGACGATATCGCGCGGATAACAGGAGCGCAACTCCTGGCCGAGCGACGTGCGGATGAAGGCGATCAGGTCGTTGGGAATCTCGGGGTCGTAGGAGACGCGCTTGTCGTGGGCCACACGGCGGAAGATCTCAGAGAACTGCTCGTCGCTGACGGCGCCGATCTTGATCTTGGTCTGAATGCGGCGGAGGAATGCGGGATCGACAAGGTCTGAAGGGTTGGTGTTGGAAGCGAAGACGACCAGCATCTCGAAGGGAATCTCGATCTTCTTGCCGCCCACCAGGGTGAGAAAATCGATGCGCCGGTCGAGGGGAACGATCCAGCGGTTCAGCAGTTCGTCGGGACGGATGCGCTGGCGGCCGAAGTCGTCGATGATGAAGACGCCGTTGTTGGCCTTCATCTGCACCGGGCTGACGTAAAACTTGGAGATGGGATTGAACTGCATGTCGAGCATTTCCGCCGTGAGCTCGCCGCCGACCAGCACGGCCGGGCGGCGGCAGTAGGCCCAGCGCGTATCGTAGTTGGCGGGCGCGGTTTCAGGGGTTTCGAGATGGAGCCCGGGGTCGAAAACGGTGATGATCTGGCCGTCGACTTCGATGGCGTGCGGAATCCAGACTTCGTCTTCAGCGAGAACGCGCGAGAGAACTTCGGCGAATGTGGTCTTACCGGTGCCGGCGGGACCGTAAAGGAAAACCGAACTGCCCGAGTTGAGAGCGGTGCCGAACTGGTCGA
>JASHUF010000231.1 GCA_030040175.1 Acidobacteriaceae bacterium | reverse complement strand
GAACGAGATCAAGGAGATCCTGGCGCAGATGGGCTTGTCGCTGGGCATGAAGATCGACGAGCAGGGCAACGCGGTGCCGGGCCCGACGAGCATTCCGCCCGCGACGGCGCTGGCCGCCAGCTACAATCGCTACGACGAGGAAGACGAGCCGCTCGACTCGGTGGATTTGCAGTTGCCGACGGAGACGGAGAATTTTTAAAGGCAGCTACCAGGTTCTAGCTGCTAGCTCCTAGCTTGGGTGTGCCGGAACCTGCAATTCCGGTTCCGGTCAGTGGGCTAGAGAGCGAACGGCTGGAAGCTGGAAACAAGTTGAGATTTCAAGGAACCACACGATTCCAGCTTCCGGTGCAAAGACTGAATTGTCGATTGCCGACGTTCGAGCCGGAAGCTAGGAGCTAAAAGCTAGGAGCCAGGAAATGCGCCATCGCAATGCAGGATTCAAGCTCGGACGCAACACTAGCCATCGGCGTGCGCTTTTGCGCAACCTGGCCACGTCCGTCATTCAGGAAGATCGCGTGGAGACCACCGTGGCCAAGGCCAAGGCTGTGCGCCCGCATATCGAAAAAATGATCACGCTGGGCAAGCGGGGCGATCTGCATGCGCGCCGGCAGGCGCTCAGCTTTCTCCAGACCGACAGGGCCGTCTCGCGCCTCTTCGACGAGGTGGCCAAGCGTTACCACGACCGCAACGGCGGCTACCTGCGCATTATCCGCACCGGCTTCCAGCAGGGGGACGGCGCGGACAAGGCGTTCATCGAGTTGCTGGGCGCCGAACAGCAGCTCGAGGTGAAGCGCCAGAAGCGCGCCGACATCAAGGCCAAGAAGCGCGCCGAGCTCGAAAAACAGCTCGAAGAGGCCAAGAAGGAAGAGGAGAAACCCGAAAGCGAGGGCGGCGAAGAGGCAGCTTAGGCCGCCGTTTGTCCACAATTGAAGCAGTACTTTGGTGTTAGAGACGGAAGCGGGCGTCGGCTGAGGCTGGCGCCCTTTTTCTTGGTAAGCGCTCCCTGATCTGACCCGCGCGCAAGTTTCCGCTGCCTTCAAGGTGCGCGAAAGCGGCTCCGCGCGCGGCATGCTGCGGCCGCTCCTCGGGTGATTCGCCTGCCGCTCAAGTTGTAGCAAATCTTGACGAAAACTATGATACGAATAATTTTTGTATAGGATAAATCGGGGATTGAAGACACGCGCGGAAAGTCTCAGCACGAATCCTCGCAAAATATTTTTGGGTGGCAGGCAAGAAGGAATCTTGCTATCGCCTGATGCGAGAGAAAGCCATCGCATCGTGCCGGGAGAAGCCGCAATGCATCTCGTAAAAGAAGAAGACGGGCGGACCATGGCCTTTACAGCCGTCGCTCGGGCCAGCTCGCCTGGCAGGCGCGGGAGGAGAGCCGGCGCGGCAAGAATTCTGTGTGACCAAAGCGGGCAGGCGGTGGTATTTGGAGCGGTGTGCATGTCCGTCGTGATGGGCGTCTTGGCGTTGGCCATCGACGTGGGCAACCTGCGCTACCAGGAGGAACGAATCCAGACGGTGGCGGACACGGCGGCGATGGCGGGAGCCTTGGAGGTTTCAACCTGCGGCTCGACCAGCAATTGTTCGGCCATGCAAACGGCCGCACAATCTGCGGTTGTCGAAAACGGCCTGGCCTCGCCCACCGTAGTAACGCAATGCGGCACCAGCAGCGCTTCGGGAGTAATCCTGGAGGTGAACAACGGCCCGTGTGCGCTGGGAACGAAGGACCCGAACAACGGCAACACGCAATATGTTGAGGCGGTGGTCACCGAGAAGCAAAGCACCTTCTTCGGGGCCCTCCTCGGCCTGCCCCAGATGACGCTCGCGGCCAGGTCTGAAGCCACAGCCGGCGGAGCGGGCCCGGCATGCATTTACACCTTGGGCAGCAGCGGAATCACGGGCAGCGGGAGCGGGTCGATCGATGCATCCTCGTGCGTGATCGACGACAACGCGGGTATCACGTTGTCCGGCTCGTTGAGCATCACGGCGCAGCAAGTCAAGATTATGGGCACGAATACCGACTCCGGAAGTTCCAGCGTATCGCCGTCACCGACGACGGTGACGACCGCGGCAACCAACCCACTCGCATCTTTGAGTGCGCCCACGGTCCCCTCGGGCAGTTGCACGTCGGTTGGTTCTTCCGGCACGATTTCGCTCAGCCCCGGAGTGTTGTACTGCGGAATCGTTCTCAGCGGGTCCGCCACTCTTGATATGTCTTCTTCCGGCACCTATTTTATCGAGGGCATCACAACCAGCGGTACCCCGACCATCGAGGGAACCGGCGTGACGATTTACATGCCGACGGGTGGAATCACCGGGTCCGGAACCACCAACTGGAACCTCACTGCACCGACTTCGGGAACGTACGACGGAATTGCGCTTTGGCTCCCAAGCACGAACTCCTCAGGAATCACGCTGAGCGGCAGCTCATCGAGCACTTTCGAGGGCATTGTCCTCGCGCCCGATGCGGGACTGACGTTTAGCGGGTCGACTGGGTTCACCTTAACGACCGACCTGATCGTAGGCAATATGACGTTTTCCGGAACCACATCGATCGACAACTACAACACAGTGAATTCTTCGAACGTGCTGGAAACCAGTGGAGGAGGAGGCGCGGCGCTAGCCGAGTAGCATATGAAATCAAGAGGTCTCCTTCATTTCTTCCGCGAAGAGTGCGGCGCCAGCCTGGTGGAACTGGCGGTCATGTTGCCGTTGTTCCTGTTGCTGCTGTTTGGAGCCGTCGATTTTGGGAGGGCTTATTACCTGGCGGAGGAAGTGGCCGGGGCCGCGCGGGCGGGCGCGGAATACGGAGCGGAGAACCCGACCGATACCACCGGCATCACCAAGGCCGCCACCGACGACGCACCGGATGTGGCGGGTCTGTCCGTGGCGACCCCGACCTACGGCTGCGAGTGCTCCAACGGCACGTCCTTCACGGCCAGCTGCACCTCGACGCCAACCTGCGCGAATAATGTGGTCTACCGTGTGACTGTAACCGTTTCGGCGACCTATACGCCGCTGTTTCCGTGGCCGAAGATTCCCTCGACGATCTCCTTGTCGAGCACGGCGGTGATGCGCAGCGGGAACACTTAACCAGAGCGAGGATTCGGATAGGGGCTTTGCCTGCGGCTCTGCACGCCGTTGCGAGACTGAAGCGTAAAACGGAGATCGACCATACCAGCGAATGGAAGCGGATTTGTGAAGGGAATGATCGCATTGCGGAGGCTGATTCGACTGGCTCGTGAAGAACGAGGCAGTACGCTGGTTGAGTTCGCCATGACCGCATTGCTCCTGGTGGCCATCGTCTTCGGCATCATCGAATTCGGGTTGGCGTTGTATGCGGACCACTTTGTGAGCGCCGCGGCACAATTGGGCGCACGCTATGCGATCGTACGCGGCGCTGATTATTCCAGCTCGTGTTCGACCTCGCCGCCTCCTAGCTTCACGCTGAACTACCACTGCAACGCATCCGGCAGCGATGTGCAAAACTACGTGGAGAGCCTGGCGGGCATGGGACTCAGCGCAAGCAACGTGAGCGCCACAGCAACCTGGCCCGCGCAAACGCCGGACTGCACGTCGAGCTGCACCGCATGTGCGAAAGCCAGTAACAGTGCGGGCTGCCTGGTCAAGGTGCAGGTCACCTACTCGTTCACTTTTTTACCGGCGCAATTCTTCTCCCAATCGACTTTGAGCTTGACCGGCACAGCGGAACAGGTGATCCAGGAATAACCATAGCACCGGCCGTTGCCATGGGGGGGGCGACTCCCGCGAAGCGAGCTGCAGTTCGCCGGCTGCTGCTTTTTCCGGCAACATGGTTCAAGTGAACGGAGCGTTCGCGTTTCCCGCTCACGCGGCGCGCGCCAGACGCCCGGGGCGGAAGCTGCGCACGAACAGATACACGAGCAGCTCGAGCGCGATGGCGCCGCAGCAGTCCAGCAGCACATCCCACGGGCTCGACGTGCGGTTGGGCAGGAACGATTGGTGCCACTCGTCCCACGTGGCCAGCAGGCCGGTGCCGAGGAGCGCCAGCAGCGCATCGGGAAGGAAATGCGAGCGGGGCATCGTCATCCACCAGGCACGCAGCCAAGCCAGGCCAATGAGCCCATAGCCGATGAAATGGCCGGACTTGCGGATGGTGTGATGGATGATCTCCCAGCGCGCGTCCGACACGCGGCCGAACAAAGCCTCAAAGAGGACGCGCAACGGGCCCGAGGTATGGTCGGCGCCGAACCACACCGTGGACTCGACCACGATGACACCGATGCCGAACAGAACCGGCAGCCAGGCGCTGAGCCAGAATCTCAGACCGCGCGCGCTACTCGACATGCCCGCTATTCCACATGATAGTTGGGCGCTTCGCGGGTGATGATCACGTCGTGGACGTGGCTCTCGCGCAGGCCGGCGTTGGAGATGCGCACGAACCGCGCCTTCTCCTGCAATTCCTTGATGGTGCCGCAGCCGAGATAGCCCATGCCGGAGCGCAGCCCGCCGACCAGCTGATAAACCATGGATTCGAGCGGGCCGCGGTAGGGCACGCGGCCTTCAATGCCTTCGGGAACGTATTTGGCGAGCCGGTTCTGCGCGGCGCGCTCGCGCTGGACGACGCCCTCGGTGGCGGCCGCGGCGTCAGCGAGATCGGCGCTCGCCTGGAAGTAGCGCTCGCCGGAACCCTGGCTCATGGCGCTCAGGCTGCCCATGCCGCGGTAGGTCTTGAAGCTGCGCCCCTGGTAAAGGATGGTTTCGCCCGGGCTCTCGTCCACGCCGGCAAAGAGCGAGCCGATCATGACGGAGCTGGCGCCGGCGGCGATGGCCTTGGTGATCTCGCCCGAGTACTTGATGCCGCCGTCGGCGATGACGGGTACGCCGTGCTCGCGTGCGGCGCGGAAGGCCTCGGCAATGGCGGTGATCTGCGGCATGCCCGCGCCGGTGACCATGCGCGTGGTGCAGATGGAGCCGGGGCCGATGCCGACCTTGACGGCGTCCGCGCCCGCGTCGATGAGGGCTTCCGCGCCTTCTTTGGTGGCGACGTTGCCGGCGAGGAGATCGACCTGGGGGAAACGCTTCTTAATGCAGCGAACGGCATCGAGGACGCGCGAGGAATGGCCGTGGGCGGAGTCGATGGCAAGGACGTCGCAGCGGTTGCGGACCAGCTCCGCGGCGCGCTCCAGAAAATCGCCGGTTGCGCCGATGGCCGCGCCGACGCGCAGGCGGCCCTGCTC
>JASHUF010000230.1 GCA_030040175.1 Acidobacteriaceae bacterium | reverse complement strand
CAATCGTGGGATTGCGAGGTCTACGTGGTCACGCGCGGGGAATCGCACCGCCAGGCGGCGCACGCGCGCGGCGCAACCTGGGTCGGCGATGAAGATGCGCGTCCGCCGGTCGAGCTTGACCGCGCCATCACCTTCGCGCCCAGCGGCAAGGTGGTTGTAAGCGCGCTCGCTGCCCTGCGCAAAGGCGGCGTGGCGGCCATCAACGCCATCCATCTCGACCAGATGCCCGCCTTCGATTACGACAAGCTGCTCTGGGGCGAGCGCCAGCTGCGCAGCGTGGCCAACATGACCCGCCAGGACGCGCGCGATTTTCTCTCGCTTGCGCTAGCGCTCAACATCGAGCAAACCGTCACCGAGTTTCCGCTCGCCGACGCAAACAAAGCCCTCGAAGCCGTCAAGCAGGAAACCGCCGACGGCTCCGCGGTCATCGTCCTCTAATTGCTCGCCCGAGCGCTCTGTCATCCTGAGCGGCGTTTGGCCGTTTTTCGGCCCAGCGGAGGCGAAGGATCCGCGGTTCTCGCGGTCCTCAATTGTTTCTTCGCCTTGGAGTTAAGGAAGTCCTTGCGCAGGCGCATACCTTCTCAGGCGGGGGTCGCCTCGCGGGGAAATTACCCCGCCCTTGGGCTTCGGTCTCGCCTGTGGGCAAAAGCCTTGGTTTACGGCGTCAGATCGAGAGCTTCGACGATGCGCGTGAAAGGAATCTTCGCCGTCTCGTTCGCTTCCTTCACCCGCTCCGGGCTCGGCGCCTCAAACAAACACATGCAATGCGCTTCACCCGGAACGAAGGTCGTTCGGATATAGCGCACCTGCTTTCCCTGGGCAGTTAGCTCACGGCAGGTAGCAATGGCAGCCCTTTGCGCACCCGCCAACTGATCCATGGTGATTCCCGGAAGCTCGCGTTCCACCATATAGACAGGCATATTGCCCTCCATACCCAGTCCAATACGCCAGCTCTGGTGAGAGCGTCAAGAAAAAAGAGTGGAACCTCTCGCCCAAGGGTGGCCGACGCCGCCGGCGAGGCGAGGATCGGGAGTGCACGAGGCCTCGTGCGGAAAGATCACCCGCCTCTTACTGCCGCGCAGGCAGATTCCCGCCGAGTTCCGCGGGCGGCGGCACCACTGCCATCACTTCGGCTTCGGGCGTCCGGCCCGGCAGCGGGCTTTCAAGCGCCAGCGCCAGCACCTCGTCCATCGAGTCCACAAAGTGCAGCTTCATCGAGTTCTTGATGTTGTCCGGCAGCTCGGCCAGGTCTTTCTCGTTGCTCTTGGGCAGAATCGCCTCAAAGATGCCCGCGCGCAGCGCCGCCAGCAGCTTTTCCTTGAGTCCGCCGATGGGCAGCACCTTGCCACGCAGCGTGATCTCGCCCGTCATGGCCACATCGCGCCGCACCGGAATCTTGGCCAGCGCGCTCGCCAGCGCCGTCGCCATGGTAATCCCCGCCGAAGGCCCGTCCTTCGGAATCGCGCCCTCGGGTACGTGCAGGTGCAGGTCCATGGCGCGGTAAAACTCGCGCGTCAATCCCAGCGACTGCGCCTTGCTGCGAATATACGCCAGCGCCGCCTGCGCCGACTCCTGCATCACGTCGCCCAGCTGGCCCGTAATGGTCAGCTTGCCCTTGCCGTCCAGCACCTGCACCTCGGTGGTTAAAATGCTGCCGCCCACCTCGGTCCACGCCAGGCCGGTCACCAGACCGATCTCGCTCTTCTCGTTGGCTTCCGAGTCGCGGAACTTGGCCACGCCCAGGAACTCGCCCACGTTCGCTGCCGTCAGCTCTTCTTTGTGCTTGGCGCCCGCTTTCACCACCTTGCGCGCCACCTTGCGGCACACGTTGCCGATCTCACGCTCCAGGTTCCGCACCCCCGCTTCGCGTGTGTAGCTGCGGATGATCTCCAGAATTGACTCGTCCTTGAAGGTGATGTTCTTCTCGCTCAGCCCCGTCTGCTCACGCTGCTTCTTCACCAGGTACTGCTTGGCGATCTCCAGCTTCTCCTGCTCCGTGTACCCCTGCAGCCTGAGAACCTCCATGCGATCCTGCAGCGCCGGCGGAATGGTGTGCAGCACATTCGCTGTAGCCACAAACAGCACCTGCGAGAGATCGTAATCTACATCGAGATAGTGATCCTGGAAGGTGACATTCTGCTCGGGATCAAGCACCTCGAGCAGCGCCGACGCCGGATCCCCGCGGAAGTCCGAGGAAATCTTGTCCACCTCGTCCAGCAGGAACACCGGGTTCTTGGTGCCCGCGCATTTCATGTGCTGGATAATCTGCCCCGGCATGGCGCCGATGTACGTGCGCCGGTGCCCGCGAATCTCCGCCTCGTCGCGCACGCCGCCCAGCGAAAGGCGCACGAACTTGCGCCCCGTCGCCTTCGCAATCGACATGCCCAGCGAGGTCTTGCCCACGCCCGGAGGCCCGACGAAGCACAGGATCGAACCCTTCGGGTTCTTCACCAGTTGCCGCACCGCCAGGAATTCGAGGATGCGCTCCTTGATCTTTTCGAGACCGTAGTGGTCGCCGTTCAGCACCTTCTCCGCGTAGTCGATCGACCGCGTCTCCTTCGAGCGCTTCTTCCACGGGACGGCCAGCAGCCAGTCAATGTAATTGCGGCTCACCGTCGATTCGGCGCTCATCGGTGGCATCGCTTCCAGCTTCTTGAGCTCCTGAATCGCCTTCTCCAGCACTTCCTTGGGCATGCCTGCGGCTTCGATCTTCTTGCGCAGCTCATCGAACTCGCTCTTTTCGCCGCGGCCCAGCTCCTTCTGG
>JASHUF010000229.1 GCA_030040175.1 Acidobacteriaceae bacterium | reverse complement strand
GGGCGAGCGAGTCGAGGAGATGGCCGTTGGTGGTGAGGGCCAGATCGAGGGGCCTGCCGGCGAGCGTGCGCAGGCGGGCGAGCGCGCCGACGAGGTCGAGGAGACCGGGGCGCAGGAGCGGCTCGCCGCCGGTGAGGCGAACCTTGGTGATGCCGAGGGAGACGAAGAGGGAGATGAGGCGCAGGTACTCGTCGATTGCGAGCTCGGGATATTGCGCGCCGAGCTCGCCGGTGCGGCAGTAGACACACTTGTAATTGCAGCGGTCGGTGATGGAGACGCGCAGGTCGTGGATGGTGCGGCCGTAGCTGTCAGTGAGCCGTGGCGCGGAGACCACCGCGGGAATCTCGGAAACGAAGGCAGCAGCCATGGGTCAGTCGAAGCATGCCATCCAGATCGTTCGCGCCGTTGGGCCGGAATCGGAGTGCGCCTGCGAAGCAAGCCGAAAGACGCGCATCGGCTTGCGCCGATCGATTTCCGTTAATCGAATTCCGTTAGTCGAATTCCGTTAATCGAGGCGCGGCGTGCCCTTGCGCAGCACCAGCCCCGTGATGCCGAAGACAACGAAGAAAAACAGGCAGAGGACGAAGTAATAGAACATGGGATGGTCCCATCCCGGCGAGTACTGGAGATCCTGGCCCACCCAGAGCAGCAGCACCGTGGCGATCACGGCAAACTGGCCCGCAATGACAAGAAACATGTGCCCCAGGTTGCGCCGTTTATCCAAAGCTTCCACCTGGTTCGGGGTCAGATTGCGCTCTTCGGGGGGAAGCAGAGTATTGGGCATCGCGGATTCTCCTTCTCCGTCTTCGATTCCATCATAATTCACAGGGCGCGCCGGGGGAATGCCGCCGGGCCCCGAATCGAAGCGGGGCCGCATCAGTCGATGAGGAAGGCCAGTGACTGGAGACTCGTGATCTCGAAGGGCTTGCGGCAGCGGATATTGGAGCAGGCGAGCTTGTCGTCGCGGCGCACCATGTAGGACTGGGCCTTGGCGAAGCGGGCGCGGTCGCGCTCGTCGGCGCCTCGGGGCAACTGGGCGCGCTTGCGGCGGACGACCCAGGTGACCTTGTACTCGGCGGCCTGGCCGCATTTGGGGCAGGTGAGGGTGTGGGTGCGTTGCTCCGTGGTTTCGTTGAAGAAGTCTCGTTCTTCCATGGGATCTGGCCCTCCCGCGCGCCGGACGCAGATGCCGTCCCCCGCCCCGACTCTCTCCGGCATGCGCGACCATCCCGTGGAGGACTTTCGCTCCGGCGGGATTTCTTTCATACTCATGCTTGCCGTGGGGAAACGCAAGCCAGACCGGTTTTCTGCCGCTAAGGCGGTGAAGGCGAATGCCCGCGAGCGCGTGGGGCAGCCCAAACCGGCGCGGGTGATCGAAGAGCGGCCGAAGACGGGGCGCAAGGCGAAGCACAAGGCGAAGGTGGAAGATCTGATGGAGGGGGAGTTGTAGGGGTCAGGGA
Source organism: Acidobacteriaceae bacterium (assembly GCA_030040175.1). Taxonomy (GTDB): domain Bacteria; phylum Acidobacteriota; class Terriglobia; order Terriglobales; family Acidobacteriaceae; genus Telmatobacter. The sequence continues at coordinate 3,909 of JASHUF010000229.1, read as the reverse complement.
CCGAGGGACTAAGGGACTGACTTGCTGACTCGATTGGAGGGATGGTCGATGGCCAAGGCAGTTGGGGTGGGAGGCATCTTTCTCAAGGCGCGCGATCCCAAGGCGCTTTCCGCGTGGTACGCGGAGCATCTGGGCATCGAGGTGCAGGAGGGCGGTACGCTGGCCTTCGATGGTCCGGAGGCTGCGGGCATGACGGTGTTCGCGCACTTCCCCGGTGACACGAAGTACTTTGGCGGCGGCGATCAGCAGGCGATGGTCAACTTCCGCGTGGACGACCTGGATGGGCTGCTGGCGCGGCTTGAGGCGGCAGGCGCGAAGATCGATCCCAAGCGCGAGGACTACGGGTACGGACGGTTTGCGTGGTTTGAGGACCCGGAGGGCAATCGCGTGGAGCTGTGGCAGCCGGCGTGAGGAGGTGATGGAGCGATGGGCGTCGCGCCGGGCCTGAAGGCCTGAGAATCCTTTGGCGCAAAATTTCAGGGGCCTGAAGGCCCCTGCTCCCTCCGCTCTACAATTGCTACTGTTGCGCCTGTTGCGTGTGCTCCACGCTGTAGGGGCCGGGCAGGGAAGGCTCGGGCGGCTTCTGTGCCTGCTCGCGCGGGTCGGTCACGTTGGTGCGTTTGGAATAAATGCGGAACTGGACCACGAGGTCGAGCAGGACGGGAACGGGCTTGCCGTCTTTCATGGCAGGCTGGAACTGCGCCTTGCTGATCGCATCGACCGCGCTCTCGTCGAGGCCGAAACCGATGGGCCGGGCGACGGCGATTTCTTCAGGCTTGCCGTCGGCGCCGATCACCGCGTGATAAAGGGCCATGCCGGCCACGCCGTTCGCCTGCGCAAACTCATTCGAGGGCGGTTCAAAGGTGGTAAGCAGGCGGGCCTTGGCGTCCACCGTGTTCTGGCGCAGGACGGAAGGGTCGCTGGGGCGGAAATCGGTGTGCGCGGCGGCGGCCTGGTAGTAGAGCTTCCAGAAGCCGGACATGGCGGCCATCAGGCGATCGTCAAGGCCGACGGAGAAAACGGCGTTAAGTGCGTCCTTGAGGACCTGGGCGGCGTGCGCGGGCGAAGTAGTCGCGGTCACACTGTTGGGATCGGCGGGGCGCTCTTCGGGCGCGGCGGCGGCGATCTCCTTTTGCGCCTCGTCGGTGTCGGGTTCCTCGGGCTGGGCGCCGGCCGGCGCGGCGGCGGCGCTTTCTGTTGAAGCCGGACCCGCGGCCGGTGCGCTGTTGCCGGCTCCGCTGGACGCCGAGGACTCAGGCACAGCCGAGGCGTTCTCTGTTGCAGAAGGGGTTGACGGCGTGGGCGCGTTGGGAGGGGCTGCGTTTTCCGGCGCGGACGCTGCAGAGGGCGTTGCGGATGCGCCTGCGGGCGTGCCGGCTGGCGCAGATGGGGTCGCAGCTTCGAGCCTCTTGCCTTTTTCCTTCTTCTCTTTTGCCTTGACCACCAGCTCGCGGTCGATGGTGATCTTCAAAACCTTCTTCTTGGGCGTGATGCGCACCCGGTCGACGGCCTTGGTGGGGTCTTCATAGGGCAGCGCGCCCAGAAAGTGCAACCCATAGCGCGCGCCTTCGAGCTCGAGCTTGTGCCGGGTGAGGTGGACCTTGTCGATTTCGATGCCGCAGAGCGTATAGGAGCCCTGGGGCGAGCGGCCGATGAGCTTGCCGTGCTCGTTGAAGGCGAGCGTGTCGTCGAGGTAGCCGCCGCGCAGGTAGAGCGCCTTGCCCACGAGCATCTGCCTGATCTCTTCCTCGGTGATGTCCTGCTCGGGAGGGCCGGCCGGCCTGGCGGATGCCGCGGGCTGGTTTTGCCCGGTTCGCTGCGGCTCAGGCGAGGCGGCCGCAGCTGGACTCTGGGTATTCGCGGGCGATTGCGTTGTGGCCGGCTGGGCGGGCGAGGGCGGCTGAGACTGATCGGATGAAGCCGGCGTGGTCGCGGATGGCTGTGCAGGTACGGGCGCGGCCTGTTGCGGCGTGGAGTTTTGCGCAGGTGGCGTGTCCTGCTGGGCGGAGACTGCGAAGCCGAGCGCAAGGACGAACGCTGCCGGTGCAACTGCGGCAAGGGCGCGGGCTGCGCAGGCGAGCGCGAAAGCGGCACGAGATCTGGGCGAGGCTGAAGACATGCGGCGAAGCCCCTGAGCGCCAATGTAGCAGGAATCGGTTTGATGTGGGTGAACGATTGCGGAGTTTCCCTAACACTTTCCGGTACTTACGGGGTAACCCGGAATGGGAGGGTGGCCCTACTTCCCCAGTCGATGCAGAACGCGGCGGAAGAAGCCCAGGGCGCGGCGCGCGTCGGCTTCGGAGAGCGTGAGGCGGCGCAGCAGGAGATGCAGATCGTGGCGATTGGTCTCGCGCATCGCGGGCGGCGAATAGCGCGCGGCGAGCATGACCTCATCGATGACGCCGGCGAGCCGGTCGAGGTCGGCGGAACTGGCGGGCGTGCCCGTGCCGGGCGATGCGCCTTCCCGGGTCCCCAAGGGCGAGGGACCCGGGGCACCCATCATTTGCGGGGTCTCGAGCCGCGTTGCCAGCTCGTACAGGCAGACGGCGACGGCCTGGCCCAGATTCATGGAGGGTTGGCGGGGGTGTGTGGGGATTTGCACGAGACCATGGCAGAGTGCGAGATCGCTGCGCGTGAGGCCGCGTTTCTCCGGGCCGAAGACGAGAGCGATGCGGCCGCCGCGGTTGAGTTGTTCCTGGACGAGCGGGGCGAGCCCAGGGAGCGCGACGACGGGCTGCTCCGGCTTGCGGCGGGCGAGAGCCCCGGTGCCGAGGACGAGGGTTGTGCGGCCGATTGCTTCCTGCAAGGATTTGGCGACTCGTGCCGATTCGAGGAGCTTCTCCGCGCCGATGGCGGATCGGGCCTCACGCCAGTGCGGCTCGAAGGGCGCGACGACGGTGAGGTGCGCGAAGCCGAAGTTGGCCATGGCCCGCGCCGCGGCGCCGATGTTGAGCGGGTTGCGCGGGGAGACGAGGACGACGCGGATGAGGTCGCATTGGGTCGCGGCGAGCAAGAATCGATTGTAGTGCGGCCTTCGGATGGGTTGTTACACTCGAAGCGGTCATGGCTGGAGAGGAACAAAATCTGCAATCTGAGATCGCGGCGCTTCGCGCTACCGCGCGCTGGTGCTACGGGCGCGGATGGGTTCCGGCCACGAGCGGCAACTTCAGCGTGCGGCCGTTTGCCGACGCGCCGGCGCGGATTCTGATTACGCCTTCGGGGCTGGACAAGGGCGCCTTGCAGCCAGGCGATTTGATTGAGATCGACGCTGAGGGACACGTAGTTGCGGGTAACGGCAGGCCTTCAGCCGAGACCGCGCTGCATCTGGTTCTCTATAAGGCGCGGCCCGACGCGCGCGCCATCCTGCACGTGCATTCGGTGTGGAACACGCTGCTCAGCAGCCAATTCGCGGCCGAGGGGTATGTGCCCTTGGAAGGGTACGAGATTCTCAAGGGGCTGAGCGGCGTGACCACGCATGCGCACCTCGAGCGCGTGCCGGTGCTCGTGAACACGCAGGATTATGGCGCGCTGGGCGGCGCGCTGGCCTCGGCGCTCGCGGCGTATCCAACGGTACACGGAGTTCTGTTGAGCCGCCACGGGCTTTATACTTGGGGGCAGTCGGTGGCCGAGGCGCGGCGGCACCTGGAGGCGCTCGAGTTTCTGTTCGAAGTGGAGACGCGGCGGCTGTTCACCCAGAGGGCAGCGGCCCCGGATGATCTGACGTGAGTCGGCAAGCAGACTTCTTGCTATCCCAGGTCCCAAAGTCGGGACCTGGGGCACCCAGATTTTGAAATGAATCCGACACGAGCGGGAGGTGAGCCATGGCGGTGCTCCGCATTCCGGATAAAGACGAGACCATCACGTGTGAAGCCGAGATTCGCGCGCGGCTTGCGGGCGCGGGCATTGATT
>JASHUF010000228.1 GCA_030040175.1 Acidobacteriaceae bacterium | reverse complement strand
TGACGGGCAAAGTCGCCGACGATGGGGATGGAGCCGCCGGAGCGGATGAAGACGGTGTCGCGGCCCCAGACCTCCTTGAGCGCGCGCGTAGCGGCGCGGATGTAGGCGTTATCGACGGGGACGAGGCAGGCATCTCCCTGATGAATGAGGCGCACGTCGACCTCGACGCCGGACGGGGCGATGCCTTCAACGTAGCTTTTGTAAAGCGCGAAGGACTTCGCCGGTGTCATGCCGGGAACCAGGCGCATGGAGACTTTGGCCAGGGCCTTGGCCGGGATGACGGTTTTGGCGCCCGCGCCGGTGAAACCGCCGGGCATGCCGTGCACGTCGAGCGTGGGACGGGCCCAGGTACGCTCGAGGACACTGAAGCCGGATTCGCCGACGAGCTTCTTTGAGCCGACTTCGGCGATGCGGTACTCCTCCTCGTCGAAGGGAAGGCTGCGCCAGGCGGCGAGCTCCTCGGCGCTGGGCGGAACGATGGAGTCATAGAAGCCGGGGATGAGGATGCGGCCGTTCTCATCCTTGAGGCGGGCGATGATCTGCGCCAGGGCAACGAAGGGATTGGGCGCCGCGCCGCCGTACATGCCGGAGTGAAGATCGGTTTTGGCGCCGCGGACTTCGATTTCGGTGTAGATCATGCCCCGCAGGCCGACGCAGAGCGTGGGAAGGCCGGGCGCGAAGAGCTCGGTGTCACAGACCAGGGCGAAATCCGATTGGAGCTCGGGAGGCTTGGAGGCGACGAAGGCGGCAATTCCCTCCCCTCCGACTTCTTCCTCGCCCTCGAAGAGCACGCGCACGTTGATGGGGAGCTTGCCGGTGGAGGCGAGCAGGGACTCGAGAGCTTTCATCTCGATCCAGAGCTGGCCTTTGTCGTCGACGGCGCCGCGCGCGTAGACATTGCCATTGCGCTCGGTGGGTTCGAAGGGCGGGGTGATCCATTCGTCGAGGGGGTCGGGAGGCTGGACGTCGTAATGGGCGTAAATGAGCGCCGTCGGCCTGCCAGCCGCGTGCAGCCAGTCGGCGTAGACGAGCGGATGGCCGGGACCTTCGATCACGCGGACGTTTTCCATGCCGATGCGCTTGAGCTCGGCCAGGAGGGTTTCTGCGGCGCAGCGGCAGTCGGAGGCGTGCTCGGGCAGGGTGGAGATGGAAGGGATGCGCAGGAGGCTTTTGAGCTCGTCGAGAAAGCGTGGGTGGTTTTGCGTGGCAAACGCAACGGCGGATGAGGACATAGTGCCAATCCCTTGCGGCAGATTCGAGTCAAAGAAGAAGTATAGGCGGTGGGGCGGCGGCATTTGTCAGCGTGGGATCCCCGGTCCCCGAAGGCGAGGGACCGGGGGCACCCATTTTCGTGGTGAGTTTAGAAACCTCCAAGTAGGGCGCGTGGAGATGGGTGCTAACGGCCGGTGAACTGCGATGCGATGGCGGCGAGCGCGTCCCAGGGATCGGTGCGGAAGGGCGCGGCGGGAAGGCCCGCGGCGTTATACAGATTCGCACCCGCGGGATCATTGGCCCAGGCGTAGCGGACGGCGACCGGGTGGGGAACCTGCGGGCCGCTGACGACAACGGTATCGCCGTCAATCGTCGCCCGCGCGTCGACGAAGTGCTGGCCGATTTCGGAGCCGGCGCCGGCGATGGTGAAGCCGGTGAGCGAGCCGCCTTTGGCCACGAGGCCTCCGGCCGTGTGCGTGAAGCGGATGCGGATGAAGGGGCCTTCGATTTTCATCGAGGCATAGACGGGGCCGGAGTCCTCGATCCTGAAGCCATAAGTTTTGGCGAGCGCCAGGAGCGCGAGGCGATGGCCGACCGGCTCCTTATTCTTGGGATGGACGTTCGCGGGATCGCCGGCATCGATGGTGATGGCGAGGCCGGTGTTGGGCAGGGCGAGGATTTTGGTTTGCTGCTCGCGGACGACGGGGTTGTTGCTGATATTTTCAAGCGCGGCGAGCTGCACGGCGTAGAAGGGGAAATCGCCCTCGCCCCAGAGCCCGCGCCAGGTTTTCACGAGAGTCTCCATCGCATGCGGATAGAGCTCCACGCCGGCCGCGCCGCCCACGATGGACTCGCCCTGGTACCAGAGGACGCCCCGGAGAGCATAAGGAATAACGGGGTGAAGCATGCCGTTAAACATCACCGTGGGTTCGTGCTGGTCCTCGGCGGGGTCGCGGAGGATTGTGGAGGGTGGCATGGGCTGGCCGTTGAGGGGTTCGGGCGCGGGGGGCGCTTCGCCGACGGTTGCGTGGGAGTGAGTTTTCGAGAACGCCTCGAGGGCATCGAAGCGGTCGAGCATAGGCTTGAGCGCGGGATCGGCCAGGAGGGCTTCGCGGGGAAGCCAGGATTCGGCGGTGCTGGAGCCGAAGGCCACGGTGACGATGCCGACGGGGACGTGGAGGCGCTCTTCGAGCTCGCGGGCAAAGATGTAGCCGATGGCGGAGAAGGCGCCTACGGATTGCGGGCTGCACACCGCCCAGGAGCCGCTGACAGTCTCCTGCGGCGCGAGGGACTTGACCGTGGCGACGGTGAACATGCGGATGTTGGGATGGTTGGCTGCGGTGATCACCTTGTCCTCGTCGAGCATTCCGGCGAAGAACTGGGCCTTGCTGGAGACGGTAAAGGCCATGTTGGACTGGCCCGCAGCGAGCCAGACTTCGCCGACGAGGATGTCGTGGAGGACGACGGTGTTTTTGCCGGCGATTTGCATTTCGTACGGGCCGCCGGCGGTGAGCTTGTCGAGACGGACCATCCAGCGGCCGTCGGGCGCGGCGGTGGTGGAGCGGGTTTGGCCATTGAAGGTGACGGTGACGGTTTCGCCGGGACTCGCCGTACCCCAGACGGGAACGGGCATGTTGCGTTCGAGAACCATGTGGTCAGAGAAGAGCGCGGCGGGTTTGACTTGAGCGGAGGCGAGCGCGGGTAGGAAAAAGCAGCAGGCGAGGAGAAGAGCGAGGCTTTTCAGCATGGGGTTCTCGGCGCGTGCGCGCAAAGTCTGAGTATCACCCATCAATAGCGCGGGACGGTGGGGTCGACTTCGAGGCTCCAGGCGTCGATGCCGCCGCCGACCGACTGGGCCTGGGCGAAGCCTTGGCGGCGCAGCCAGGCGGTGACGTTGAGGGAACGGATGCCGTGGTGGCAAAGAACGAGCAGGCGTTCGGCGGGGTCGAGTTCCCGGGCGGCGCGCACGGGCAGGTCGCCCATGGGGATGTGCAGGCTTCCCTCGACATGCGCCCAGGCAAACTCCCAGGGTTCGCGGACGTCGAGGAGACGGGCCTGGTTTTCGCCGAGCAAGGCCGCGGCCTGGGAAGGGCCGATTTCGTAATCGAGCATGGATTCAGTCTACCCTTGAGAACGACTGTGCTTCCTAAGGCGACGGGTGAATCGGATCCGGCCTCCGCTTCGGCCGTGCCTGCGGGACGCCGTGATCCTGGTGCCGCCATACCCAGGAGTTCGTCCCCGGCTATTTTCGGCACTCCCCCCGGGAGAGTGCGTGGCGGCAAGTCTCGTGAAGCCGGGCCTGGAGTCCTGAATGGTACGCGTAGCGCCTTTCGCGCAGAAACGCCAACGGAGCGGCCACCCGGTTTGGCGGGAGCCTGCGGCAAGAGGATAAGCTAGAGAGCGGTGGAACCATTGATGGAGAACGCCGTTAAAGTGCTGATTGCCGAAGACGAACCGCACGCCCTGATGGGGCTGGCGGAGCTGATCTCCGGCTGGGGTTATAGGACGGAAACGGCGCGGGACGGGCAGGAGGCGTGGGAAAAGGCGCGGGTGTGGGGTCCGGCCATCGTGGTGACGGATTTGAAGATGCCGCGGCTGGACGGGATCGGCCTGCTGACCAGGCTGGCCCAGGAGGACTCCGGGTTGAGCACGCGCGTGGCCGTGGTGGTGCTCACGGCCATGGGCAGCGTGCAGCAGGCGGTGGACGCGATGAAGCTGGGCGCGTACGACTTTCTGCAGAAGCCGGTAGACGCGACCCGGCTGAAGACGATTCTGGGCAACGCCACGCGGCAGCGGGAGACAGCGATCGAGCTCGAAGTGGCGCGGCGGCGGCTGCGCGAAAGCGGCGTGCTGGGCTCGATGGTGGGCGAGTCGCCGAAGATGCGGGAGATCTTCGCGCTCATCGAGCAGATTGCGCCTTCGAACGTCCCCGTGCTGATCACGGGCGAGAGCGGGACGGGCAAGGAGCTGGTGGCGCGCACGCTGCACGCGCTGAGCCCGCGCAAGACACGGCCGTTTGTGGCGGTGAACTGCGCGGCCATTCCGGAGACGCTGATCGAGAGCGAAATCTTCGGGCACGAGAAGGGCGCGTTCACGGGTGCGGCGGAGCGGCGCGTGGGCTGCTTCGAGCTGGCTTCGGGCGGGACGCTGCTGCTGGACGAGGTGGGCGAGATGCCCATCGGCACGCAGGCGAAACTGCTGCGCGTGCTGGAGGAGCGGAAGCTGCGCCGGCTGGGCGCGCGCACGGAGCAGGACGTGGATGTGCGCGTGCTGGCGGCAACGAATCGCGACCCCGGCGCGGCCGTGGGCGAGGGGCATCTGCGCGCCGATCTTTTTTACCGGCTGAACGTCTTCAACATTCACATGCCGCCGCTGCGCGAGCATCCCGGGGACCTGCCGGCCATGACCGAGGCGATGCTGAACGAGATGAACGAGAAGCACGGGCGCAAGGTTTCCGGCGTGGCGCAATCGATGCTCGACCGGCTGATGAGCTACGACTGGCCGGGCAACGCGCGGGAGCTGCGCAACACCATTGAGCGCGCGGTGATTCTGTGCCCGGACGGGGCGCCGCTCGATGCCGGGCATTTGCCGCCGGGGTTCGGCAAGGCCAAGCCGGCAGCCGCGCCTGCGTCCGATGCGGGAACCATCTCGGTCCAGGTGGGCGCCACCGTGGACGAAGCGGAACGCTTGCTGATCCTGCGCACGCTTGAGGCCACGGGGCAGAACAAGACGCGCGCGGCGGAGATTCTGGGCGTAAGTTTGAAGACGCTGCACAACAAGCTCAAGGAGTACAGCCGCGCCGCGGAAGAGTGAGCGATGCGCCTGAAGACCAAACTCGTGCTGGCGATCACGGCACTGGTGTTTCTGGTTGCCGGGCTGGTGTCGCTGGTGTACGTGAGCCAGCTTGTGGGCGCGGCCGTGCAGCAGTCGTACGAGACCAACCGCATGGTAGCCGAGCAGGTGCGGCTGGCGCTGGACAATGCGCTCGAAAACGGCCTCAGAGGCCAAGAGGTCGATCCCAACAATCCCTTAGAGCTGCGCGCGCTGGCCGCCGATGCGGCGCGCAGCGATGCCTCGCTCAAGGATGTCATCGATTCCGTCAATCGCTATTCGCTGACCGTGTACGACGTGAACATCGGCGACAACCTGGGCACCACGCTGGTCAGCTCCAATCCCGACAATAACGACAAGCCGCTGCCGGTGCGGCCGGGATACCAGCAACTGCTGGATGCCGGGCCGATGCAGCTGATGGCCGAGGTCTTCGGCCCTCCCAAGGTGTTCGACGTGGTGGAGCCGCTGGACCGCAACGGCGAACCGTTTCTCAGCGTGCACGTGGGCGTACGCACCACGCTGCTGAGCGCTTTTTACATGCCCTGGCTGAGACGGACGCTGTGGCTGATGGGTTTTGCCCTGGGCGCGGCGCTGCTGGTGGGCTTCCTGCTCAGCAACCTGGCGCTGAGGCCGATGGAGGAGATCAGCCTGCAGCTCGACTACTGGACCGCGCAGGGGGAGACGCAGAGTGCGAAAGCCGACGAGCCCAAGCAGGAGCTGGCCGCGCAGGTCTCCACCAAGATCGAGATGATCGGCCAGCGCATGCGCAACGTGGAAGAGGTATTCGCAGCTCTCAAGGAAAATCTGGATCAGATTCTGGGCAACCTGCAGGATGGAATCCTGCTGTTTACCGGAGACGGGCGCGCGGTGCTGGTTTCCGAGGCGGCGCGGCGGTTCCTGCATCGCGAACGCGACAGCATTCTGGGCCTGCATGCGAGGGACATCTTCGACCGGTCGACGGTGCTGGGAAGATCGCTGTGGGAGGCGCTCGATGCCGGCGTTTCCATGGTGCAGGAGGAGATTCGCACGGAGACGGGAAAGCGCATCCAGGCTTCAGTGGATTTTATTCACGATGACGAGACCAACCAGGGGCTGGGCGCGCTGGTGACGCTGCATGACGTGGAATCGGCCGAAGAGATCGAGAGCGAGCTCGAGCTTTCGCGGCGTATGGCGGCGATCGGGAGGCTCACATCGGGGGTGGGCCACGAGGTGAAGAATCCGATCAACGCCATCGTGGTACACCTGGAGCTGCTCAAAGCCAAGCTGGGCGATGCGAGCGCGCCCGCGGCGAGGCATCTCGAGGTGATCGATGCCGAGATTCATCGTTTGGACCGCGTGGTGCAGATGCTGGTGGATTTCTCACGTCCGGTGGAACTGCAGCTGCGCGAGCAGGATTTGCGCGGGGTGATTGCCGATGTGCTGGCGCTGGCTGCCGAAGAGCTCTCAACGCGCAACGTGATCCTGGTGAGCAGCATGCCCGACGAGCCGCTGATTGCCAACGTAGATGCCGATCTGCTGAAACAGGCGGCTCTCAATGTGATCCAGAACGGCGCGCAGGCCATGCCCGATGGCGGAAGGCTGGAGGTGGTGCTCGAGGGAGACCAGAGAATTGCGGGAACGGCAGACCGCTCAGCGAGTTTGCGGACCGGGCCGGCGGGCGATCGGCAGGGGGCGCCGGGATGGAAGTCGGCCCTGCTGCGTATCGCCGACGAAGGTGCGGGTATTCCGGAAGAGATTCGAGAGAAAATCTTCGATCTTTATTTCACCACCAAGAGCGGCGGAAGCGGCATTGGGCTGGCGATGACGTATCGGATTCTGCAGTTGCACCACGGTAGCGTGGAAGTACAATCAGTGAGAGACCGTGGCACGGAATTCCGGCTGCGAATTCCCCTCGCCGCTACGGAATGGGGACGCCGGCATCCTCGGCCGGCAGTTGTCGAAGATTAGAAGGGATTTGCGGGATGAAGTTGCCTGCGAAGATCGTCGTCTGGCTGTTACCTCTTTTCCTCAGTGCCTGCCATAAACAGCAGCAGGCACAGGTGCAGCCGCTGGCTCCCCCGGTTGAGGACAACCCGCCTCCTGCGCCCTCGACGGCGCCCGTGAATCTGCCGCCCCCGGTTGTGACCATCCCGACGGAGCCAACGAAGAACGCGCCCACGCCGCCGACCAAACCCCCGGCGAAACACAAGAAGCCCAAGCCAACCGAGAATACGCCGGCGAGTAATGCGAACGGCGGCACGCAGGAGGCCGCAAACCCGGCTCCCAACCCAGGAGTGAGCGCAATCGGGCAGCTTTCCTCAGGCGACCCGGCCGATTTCAAGAAAGAGACCGAGGACATGATCGCCGCCACGGAGCATGGGCTGAACGGCATTACGCGAACGCTGAACGACACCGAGAAGAAGACCGCGGACCAGATTCGCGAGGACCTGAAGGAAGCCAAGGGGGCGCTGACGACGGGCGACGTGGATGGCGCGCACACACTGGCGGAAAAGGCCAAGGTGCTGCTGCAGGAACTGACGCAGTAGAGGGATTCCCTTTGCGGCGCAGGTGCGCAAAAGGGCGGGAACAAAAGCAGGTCCTTCGACTGCGTTTGCCGCCGCAGGCGCGGCAAACTTCGCTTAGGATGAGGGCCGATTCGGCGGCCTGAAGGCCGCTTCTCTTTCCCGATGGTCAGAGCTCGCCCCAGCTCAATTTGCTGCGCAGAGCCTCAAAGAAGCCGCTCTCGCTGAGGCGGACGAGTTTGACGGTGAAGGTGGAGCGATGGCAGCGCACCTCGTCGCCCTTGAGCAGGGCGACTGCCTGCTGGCCGTCGACGGTGAGCAAAGCCAGCTCAGGCACGCCTTCAATGCGCACGGTCAGATGCGCGCCGCCGCGGGTCACGATGGGCCGCAGTGTGAGCAGATGCGGGCAGATGGGCGTAACCACCAGGGCATCGACGTCGGGCGTGAGAATGGGGCCGTTGGCGGCGAGGGTGTAGGCGGTCGAGCCGGTAGGCGTGGAGACAATCACGCCATCGGCGCGGAAGCGGGCCACGCTGGTGCCGTCAAGCTCGACGGCAAAGTCGCCCATGCGCGCAATATCGCCCTTGGAGACGACGATCTCGTTCAATGCCGTGTACTTCGAGTGCTCCACGCCCTGGCGCCAGAGCGCGGCATCGAGCATGGTGCGTTCGTCCACGTTGTGGCAGCCCTCGCACCAGTTCGCGAGAGTGGAATAAAGATCGGCGAGTTTGACTTCCGTGAGAAAGCCGAGGAAGCCGAGGTTGACGCTGAGGATGGGCGTACCCACCGCGGCAAAGATGCGCGCGACGGAGAGCAGCGTGCCATCGCCGCCGAGCACGATGACCAGCGCCGGCGCATGGGCGGGAAGTTCCGTGCGGGGCACCCACGGCGCGGCCTGCGTGTACTTGCCGCCTTCATGGTCGAGGAGCGGCTCGTAGCCGTGCTCGCCCAG
>JASHUF010000227.1 GCA_030040175.1 Acidobacteriaceae bacterium | reverse complement strand
GCGTACCGCAACATCATGGGCGTGCACAAGACCCTGATCCAGAAGGATCACGACCTCATCATCGAAGAGCTTCGCACCATGCAGGAGGCCGCAAAGCGTACCTCTATCTATGCGCTTCAGTGCTATTCCGAGAACAAGGTGCGGATGCACCAGTACCTGGACGCAGTGAAGGAAGTCGGCTACAACAGCGTCTTCTTCGAGCAGTTCAACCTGACGCCCCCGGATACGCTCAAGAAGATGGGTGAGTCGACCTCCGCCTACATCATGCTTTCGCCGGAGTCCCACGACCCGAAGATAAGCGCGGCGGCTGGCCGCGGCACCTACACGATGGAGGAGATGGAGAACTGGATTCCCAGCGCTCTGGACGCTGGCGTCAAGGGCATTATGATCTGGTTTTTCATTGGCATGCCGTATCAGGACCGGCAGTCTGTCCTGGACACTGTCGCCTACTCGGAGCGGCTGATACGCAAGTTCGGCGGATGGGCTGCGCTGCCGCTGATCTGCCCCATGGTGCCGTTCCTAGACCCTGGGTGCCGGTTCTTCGAAGAGCCGGCGGAGCATGGCTACCGCATCTTTCACCGCACGCTGGAGGAGCACCGGCGCGCTATGGTCGAGCCGCTATGGTACCGGCGGCTGAACTATGAGACGCGCTGGCTGGACAGGCGCCAACTGCAGGACGTCTCCTATGAGGCCATTGCGCGACTGGTCGAGATTAAGGGTGAATATGGGGTCCTTCCGCCCCAGTTCTGCAAAGCCATCCTCGCGACCATCGTAGAGACGCGCCAGCTCCTGGATGAGATGGAAAGAGCGCTACTGCTCGACGGGGCGCTGCCGCCGGTCCTTCGGAGCGAGATACGCTCCTACAACCGCAAGATCCTGGCCTACTCGAGCGACCAGATTGTTCCTGTCCGCCGGCCTTTCGGGGGCCGCTGGTTCGATGACGTCACCGTCCCGCAGCAGATGATCGATGACATCCTGGCAATCCCGGCCGATGTCAGCGCGCTCTGACCGGCTCTCGCCGGGTCACCCTCGGCCCCTAGCGCCCGATGCGCACCGGGAGCGTATGCGGGCCCCGGACCTGGCCGGCCGACCAGCTGACCGCAGACGCATCTGCCAGACAGAAGCTGGCGACCCGCTCAAGCCATACCTCTAGCGCGACCCGCAGCTCCATCCGCGCCAGATGTGAGCCTACGCAGCGATGGATTCCAAGGCCGAACGCGGCGTGCCTGTTGACGTCGCGGTCGATGATCACCTCGTCAGCCCGGTCGAACTGAGCCGGATCCCGGTTGGCTGCAGGGTACGGCAGCAACACCCAGTCGTCGGTCTTCATTTCCGCCTCGCGGAAGACCACGTCCTGCGTTACCAGCCGCGCCATGCTGACCGGTGCGTAAGCGCGCAGGAATTCCTCGATCGCCAGTGGCAGCAGCTCAGGCTGGTCGACCAGCCGTTCACGATCGCGCGGGTTTTTAGCCAGGTGCCACAGCGACGCACCGATTGCGCTCGCGGTCGTATCCGTGCCCGCGATCAGCAGCAGCGTCATCGTACCGACCACGTGCGAGACGTCGAGCTTGCGGCCGTTGAGCTCGGCGTTGATGAGAAACGTGGTCAGGTCGTCGCGCGGCTTCTCGAGATGCTCGTGAACCTGGGCCAGCAGGTAGTAGAACAGCGCTGACATCCGGGTGACCCGTTCCTGCGGCGGTAGGTTGATGCCCTCAAGGGTGTTCTTAGCGAACTCCCGGAACTGCGGCCCGTCCTCCGGCGGGAAGCCGAGCATGTCGGCGATAACACGCATCGGGATCTGGTGGGCGTACTCGGCGGCGGCATCGACGACGTCTCGCCCCCCGAAGGCGTCGATGAGCGAGTGGCAGAACGCCCTGGTAGGCGCCTCAAGGGTACTCACCGCGGTCTTGGTGAAGGCCGGGAGCAGCAGTTTGCGGGCATCGTGGTGGAACGGCGGGTCGGAGGTGATCGGCGGCGAGCCGCCAATCGGCGCCAGCTCGCGTGGTGGCCGGAAGTTGCCCATGATGATCGCACGGGACGAGAAGTGCTCGGTGTCGTGGGCGATTGCCGCGATGTCGTCGTACGACGTCGGCAGCCAGGCTCCGCCAAAGCGCGCGGTGTGCGCGATGGGGCACCGCAGGCGCAACTCGTCTTGGATCGGGTACGGGTCCGCCGCCCACTCCGGCTCCATGTGGGAGAAGTCGGACGCCCAGTCCGACACGGGTCCGGTGACGATCTCGCTGTGTCTACCGGGGGACTCCCTGTCGCGCTTCTCCCAGTGATCCTGGGCGAAGCGGTTATCGACAGCCATTGTCACGTCCCCTCGATGAGCCTGATCGCGTGCTCTGGGCAGTTGAGCACCGCGCGCCGGGCGTCGTCCTCCTTCTCAAGCGGTACGACGCCGTCGTTCAGCACCTTCCCGTAGCCCTCCTCGTCATCACCGAAAAGGTCCGGGGCCAGGTCATAGCAGCGTCCGTTACCTTGGCACAGGCCGACATCGATCTGCAGTTTCACCTGGGCATTCCTCTCTGCTGCGAGAATGGCGCTGCTCGAGCGATCGCTGCGGCCCGGTCGCCGCGCGGGGCGGCGAAAGAGGCTGCTACCGGCGCCTAGAGCAGCGAGGGCCCGCCAGCCCACGTCGGCCGGGGATGTTACTCGGACTTGCCGGTGCGCCGATGCCAGCCACGCGAGCGCCTTTATAGCCAGTGCTCGGAAAAGGAGACGCGTGCCGTTCGCGGCCGCCACTCCCCGGCCCGATCACCCCAGCCGTGCTCTGAGACGCTGATGCGCGGCTTAGACAAAAACCACTCCGACAATGCATGAAACCACATGGGTATGTCAGGAAGGCTGGAGTTAGGCCGTTCATTACGGTTATTTTCTTAAGTCATTAATAGCTGGCTCTGTTTGCCGGGGCTGGAGGCGGGGGATGACCCCCGGCGCCCAATATTGGGCCTGAGCCCTGTATTCCCAGACTGAGCGGAGTTCTATCCATGGGACTGGAGATCCCTCCTGTCGATGCATGCCCCGCTGA
>JASHUF010000226.1 GCA_030040175.1 Acidobacteriaceae bacterium | reverse complement strand
CGTGCATTTCCGCAGGGCTGATGTTCCACCAGCGGGGAATGATGGCATCGACCAGAAGCTGGGGGACGGTTTCCTTCCAGATAAGCGCCTGGACATTGCCCGGGGCGATAAAATCCTGCTCCACGGAGGCGAGAGCATAAGGCAGGTCAGCGAGCGAGCCCATGAGATAGGCGCCGCCGCCGGCGGTCACGCCGATGCCGATCAGCTCCGGCGGACCCCAGATCTCCTGGATACCCTGCACGGAGACGGTGGAGAAGTCGTGGGAGCGGACGAAGAGGGGGTTGCTGTGCAGGACCTGCGCGCCGGGGGGCTCGTAGTAAGCGTAGTTGAGACCGACGAGGGTGTCGCGAAGGAAGGGCGCGAGGCGGCCGCGCGCGGCCTCAAGCTGGGCGGGCGTGCCGGGGGTGCGGATGACGCTGGTGAGATCGGTGCGAATCTGCAGCTCGGCGTGACGATTGGTGTAGATGACGGGCGACCAGGAGGTTTTTTCGCCCTCGGTGAAGATGGGCCGGGGCAGCTCGAACTCGCGCAGATCGCCGGCGAGGAGAAGGAGATTATCGCCGATGTGGGCGCCGTGCGCGAGCTGATTCAAACCGTCGTAAAGGCCGTAGAGGGTGTCGAGCGAGACCAGGCGCTGGTCCTCGAGGACGGCTTCGATCCGGTGCACGAGCGCCTGGTGCACGCGGCGGCCTTCGGGGGTGGTCTGCGGCGGACCTGCGAGCAGATCGACGATCTGGTCCTGTCCAAAGCCGGAGCTGCCGCCGGCGGCCGCCACAATGGCCCCAAGAGATCCGCGGGCCGCGTCGAAGAGCTGCAGCGAGCTGGCAACGGCGGCGAAGGGATGAATGGCCTCCTGCCAGGAGGCGTTGAGGCGCTTTGCGGGAATCTGACCCTGGCGGGCGAAGATCTGCCAGAGGCCGATGTCTGCCTGAAAAGAGCCGAGGGCGTTGGCGCGCAGGGACTGGTTGGGGATCTTGTCGACGCTATCGGCGGCGGCGATGAAATTGGCGATGGAGTTGTCGTCGAGCGCGGGAAATTCGGCGAAGATGGAAAACCAGTAATTGAAGCGGACGAAGTTGGCGGCAAGCAGGCGCGCGGCGGCGGCGGAAAGCCGGTTTCCGGGCTCGCGTCCGGCGTCAATGGCGCTTAGAGAGAGATAAATCTGGAGCGGACCGATGTCGGTTTCGACATTGGAGGCGAAGACGAGGCCCTCGAGCAGGCGATCGGGCGAATCGATCGATTGCCCGTGTCTGGACCAGTCGCGGAAGCCCGCGGTCTTTTTCTGCTCGTCGAAGATGCTCTTCCAGACGCCGAGATCGCCGAGGACAAGCGGCTCGCCGTTCGAGTCCCACTGGAGACGGGTGAAGAGCAGGAGGAGTTCGGAGTTCCTGGGGAAGACGCCGGCATAGGAGTACTGATTGGGAACGGCGGAACGATAGGCGTTGTAAAGAGTGCGGAGACGGGGACCTTGCGCCAGAAGGGCCTGCTGGGCAGGGCTGACGCGCGCCAGGGCATCGAAGTAAGCGGCGATCCAGCCGCGGTCGCGCTCGAAAAGATGCCAGACGAATTCGCCGGGCTCGGAGGGATTGGCGCCGACGAGGTCGGCCCAGGCCTTCTCAGCGCCCGCGCCGCCCGGTACGGTGACCTGGCCGGAGCGGATGGAGAGCTGGCTGCCGTAAAAATCGACGGTGGAAGCGACGGTCAACAGCCTCCGCAGGCCGGGCGCGCGGACCAGCGCACCCCTGGTCTCGGGGTCGAGCCGCCACATGGCCGAGTAAAGACGGTCCACGTCGGCATCATGGAGCAGCATGTCGAGAATGTCACCTGCGCCCTTGTGCTTCGATCCGGCAAGGCCGACCCAGTCCGATTGGTGGAAGAGGACGGGAACAGCGGTGCCGGGAAAGGCGTAAGAGAACGGGACGTGGTTTTCGAGGTCCTCTTCGAGGGTGGTGAGGGGAAAGCCGGAGTCGAGGGTGAGGAAGGCGCGCTCCGCATTGCCGGTGATGAGCGAGGCGCCCTTGGTACCGCAGCTCTCTTCAAACTGGTAGCCGAGGACGGGCAGCAGGCGAGCCGCATCGGCGCAATCGGCGACGCGGATGGTCGAGTCAGGACCGGCCTGGGATTCGAGCTCGCGCGCGAACTCTACGTAGCGCGAGAGCAGGATGAGAAATTCGGTTTCCCTTCCGGTCTCGTGGCCCCAGAGCGCGACGTTGCGGGCCAGCATAGGCAGCACGTCCTGGTTGGGGATCTGCTGGCTGATTCCGGCCATGCGCAGGAAGGAACGCAGCGGCCCGGGAATGACGATGGTTTCAGGAGTCGGAGCTGCGGAAGGCTCGAGCGGCACGGCCGCGGACGATGCAGAGGAAGGAGTGGAGGCGGAATTTCCCGGCTGCGCCGCAGACCCGCGCACGAAGCACCCAAAGACCAATACGAAAACGGCCAGCGGACGAAGAGCATGTCTCATTGCGAATGCCCCTTGAAGCACAGCTCACGAGCTGCGTAGATCAAAGAGTGAACAAATGCGGGATGCGGAGCCCAAGTGGGAGAAGTTCCCAGGCGGACAAGGGACGCATCGCGTGGTGAATCTTACTACTAGAGCGGTTTCAAAGTTAACGTAACTTTTTCCCGCATGGTGCAGAGCGGCTTTTTCTTCCACCCCGGCAAGCAGAATTCACTTGCCGGGGGCCCAGGTCTTGAGGAAAAAGCCGCCTAACTTACGCGCCTTCGGCATTCAGCAACACCGAAACCGCTGTAATGGCCAGAATTCGTACTCCAAAGCTAATGCTTTCGTTGCAGCTTGAGCCTTGTTCGTTGCTTTTGCGCCGGCAGCGCGGAAGCCCTAAAAATGCGGAAAGACCAGTGGGCAATTGTCGCAAATCGCGCATCCGCGGGCAAGCATTTTCCTCCGCCAACGGCATCGCCGCGCCGGCAAGAGGACAGAGCCGGAAACCTTCCAGTTCCGTCTCAGAGCGCTGGACGGCGCGCCTGCGGGCCGCGGGCCGGGAAAACGTACCCATCTTACTCCTTTCCCGTGAAAGCGCAACGCCGCGGAGGGAGTGTGACAATCTGTTGACATTCCCGGGGATGCGGGGGATTTCCGGCGACCGGGGGCAGCGCTCAGGCGGGAAGCGATCGGGGATGCGTCGAGGCGAGGAAGCCGGGAACGCCCGGGCGGCTGAGGCGAGCCTGCGCGAGGAGGGCAACGACTTCGCCGCTGGTGGTGGGATCGAAGTTGCGATAGAACCGGCTCACGGCCTCAAAGGGCTGGGGCTGGGCGCAGGCGATCACGCGATCGGCTTCGGTGAGGAGGGCGCGGCAGGTGGAAGGGGCGGCGACAGGAACGGCAATGACCACGTCACGGGCGCGGGGGCGGACGGCGCGCGCGGCGGCGCGCATGGTGGCGCCGGTGGCGAGGCCGTCGTCGACAAGAAGGACGGGGCGACCGGTGAGATCGAGGGGCGGAAGGCCGTTGCGGTAGATGCGCTCGTCTTCTTCGAGATGCGCCTGCTCTTCGCGGGCGAGGGCGCGCAGCGATTCTTCCGAGACGCACAGTTCACGGATCACGCGGGCATTGAAGGCGAGCGCGCCGCCGATGGCGATGGCGCCAAGGGCGAGCTCCTCCTGACCGGGCGCGCCGAGCTTGCGCACGGCAAGAATATCGAGAGGAAGACCGAGCGCGGCCGCGACTTCATCCGCGACGGGTACGCCACCGCGGGGCAGGGCGAGGACGACGCTTTCCGGCGAAGGAGGGAGCTCGAGGAGAGCCTGGGCCAGCTTGCGGCCTGCGTCTCTGCGGTCGTCGAAAAGGACGTGGCTCCTGAGGGGCATGGCCATTCTGCCTTCAGAAACGGGGTGCGCCGCCGATCCGGACGAATCCGGGACCGGGGCCGGAGTCCATACCGAGTTGGAGGCGCGCGGATTCCGACATGCGGCTCGGGTTCCAGGGAGGGTCGAAGACGACTTCGACGCGGGCCTCGGCAACCTGGGGCAGGCGGAGGAGTCTCGATTCGACGTCGGATTTGAGGACGTTGCTCATGCCGCAGCCGGGCGACGTCATGGCCATGCGGACCTGGATGGCGTTGCCGGCGGGTGTGGGCGCGATGGCGACGGAGTAGACGAGGCCGAGCTCGACGATATTGACGGGGAGCTCGGGATCGTAGACGGTCTTGAGCGCGTCCCAGACGAGGGATTCAGTTAATTCCTGGTTTTGAACTGGGGCATCGGCTTGCGCTGCCAGGCCGAGAGCGTCGGCGTCTTCGGGAGCGATGCGGAAGATGGCATGGATCTCGTTGGAGACGGTGAAGGCGCCGCCGCGCTGCTGGACGATGCGCAGGGCCGTACCCTTGGGGAGGATCTCGCGGCGGCCGCTGGGAACGGCGATGACGGTGCAGTCGCGGGTGAGGTGGATGGAGTCGGCCATGAGATCTGTCTTTCGGGGTTGAAGCCCGTGGATTGATTTTATGTGCGCCTTTTGCGGGCTAAAGCCCGCGGTCATTTTTTGGTCCGCGTTGCGGCACGGCTGAAGCCGTGCCCTGACACAAGACTCGATTCGTGCTTTCCCACCCAAAACCCAAAGTACGCGTTTGGGATGGGGCACCCGGATTTCGTGGCCGCACGAATCACTCCGTGGTGACGGGTTCCTGATCGCCGTGCAGCGCGGCCTCAAAGGTGTGCCAGGCCAGCGTGGCGCATTTCACGCGCGCGGGGAACTCTGAGACGCCGGCAAAGACCTCGAGCTTGCCCAGCGAGGCGCGGTCGCCGTTAGGGCTCTGGCCGGTGACCATGCGGTGAAAATTGTTGAATATCTTTTCCGCCTCGGCTTTGGTTTTTCCTTTGAGGCTCTGCGTGAGCATGGAGGCCGAGGCGCGGGAGATGGCGCAGCCGTTGCCCTGAAAGGCGATGTCCGCGATCACGTCGCCCTGCATGGCGAGAAAAATGGTGCAGCGGTCGCCGCAGAGGGGGTTGAAGCCTTCGGCCTTGCGCGCAGGCGCAGCCAGCGTGCGGTAGTTGCGCGGAGACTTGGCGTGCTCGAGGATGACCTCCTGATACATGTCACGCAGGTCGGCCATCAGCCCAGGACCTCCCGTACTTTTTTGAGGCCGCGCGCAAGGGCGTCGATCTCTTCAAGAGTATTGTAGGCGGCGAAGGAGGCGCGCACGGTGGCGGGAATGTTGTAGCGCTCCATGACCGGCTGGGCGCAGTGGTGGCCGGTGCGTACGGCGATTCCTTCCTGATCGAGGATGGTGCCGATGTCGTGGGGATGGATGTCTTCGAGGAGGAAGGAAAGCGCGCCCGCTTTCTGGCGCGCAGTGCCGATGAGGCGCACGCCGGGGATGGCGCCGACGACGCGCGTGGCGTACTCGAGCAGAGCGTGCTCGTGGGCGCCGATGGAGCGGATGCCGAGGTTCGAGACCCAGGCGATGGCGGCGCCCAGGCCGATGACGCCGGCGATATCGGGCGTGCCGGCTTCGAACTTGTGCGGGATCTTGTTGTAAAGCGTCTTCTCGAAGGTGACGGAGCTGATCATGTCGCCTCCG
This sequence comes from Acidobacteriaceae bacterium, assembly GCA_030040175.1. Taxonomy (GTDB): domain Bacteria; phylum Acidobacteriota; class Terriglobia; order Terriglobales; family Acidobacteriaceae; genus Telmatobacter. The sequence goes on along the minus strand of JASHUF010000226.1, from coordinate 9,436 downwards.
CCCTGGTAGGGGGGCATGGCTTCAAGGAGCGCGGCCTTGCCGTAGAGCACGCCGATGCCGGTGGGGCCGTAGACCTTGTGTGCGGAGAAGGCGTAGAAGTCGCAGTCGAGGTCCTCGACGTCGATGGGCAGATGGGGCGCGGCCTGGGCGCCGTCGATGAGGACGGGAATGCCGAAGGCATGGGCCTTGCGCACGATCTCCCTGATGGGGTTGATGGTGCCGAGGGCGTTGGAAACGTGGGCGAGGGCGACGATTTTGACGCGCGGGCCGAGGAGCTTGTCGAATTCTTCCACGATGAGCTCGCCTGCGTCATTGATAGGCGCTACGCGCAGGGCTGCGCCTTTTTCTTCGCAGAGAAGCTGCCAGGGAACGATGTTGGAGTGGTGCTCCATGGCGGTGATGAGGACTTCATCGCCGGAGCGCACGTGGGTGCGGCCGTAGGATTGCGCGACGAGGTTGATAGCCTCCGTAGCGCCGCGGACGAAGACGATCTCGCGCGGGTCAGCGGCGTTCAGGAAGACCTGGATGGCTGCGCGCGCAGCTTCGTACTCTTCCGTGGCGCGCTGCGAGAGCAGATGCACGCCGCGATGGATGTTGGCGTTGGTGTGGCGATAGTAATTGGAGATGGCGTCGATCACGGCGTCAGGCTTTTGCGACGTGGCAGCGTTGTCGAGATAGACGAGGGGCCGGCCGTGGATGCGCTCGCGCAGGATGGGAAACTCGGCGCGGAGTTTTTCAACGTCGAAACCGGAGATGGGGCCGATGGATTCGATTTCCGTCTGACGGCGGGGAATGGCGACAGGGACGCTCATCCGACCTCCTCCCAATGGCTGTCAAGATTCCGTTCAGGAGACTCCGCGGTGAGGCTGGACGCGGGAGCCGGTGCGGCGAGCGAGACCAGCCGCGCTTCGACGACGCTGTGGGCGTAGTCGTGGGCCGCGCCGGGCTTGATGCGGCCAAGACACTCGCCGGCAAAGGCCTCGAGGAGCAGGCGGCGGGCTTCGATTTCGCCGATGCCGCGGGCGCGGAGATAAAAGAGGGCGTTGTCTTCAATCTGGCCGATGGTGGCGCCGTGGGTGCACTTGACGTCGTCGGCGTAGATCTCGAGCTGCGGCTTGGTGTCGATCTGGGCGTCGTCGGTGAGGAGGAGATTGCGGTTGGTCTGCTTGGCGTCAGTCTTCTGCGCGTCCTTGTGCACGATGATGCGGCCGTGGAAGACGCCGTGCGCGCGCTGGTCGAGGATGCCATTGTAAAACTGGCGGCTGGCGCAGTGCGGGCTGGCATGCTCGACGAGCATGTAGTTGTCGAGGTGCTGGCGGCCGGAACCGATGAAGAGGCCGTTGATGAGGCACTCGGCGCCCTCGCCGGCGAGGACGGGATGGACGTTGTTGCGCACCAGCGCGCCGCCGGCCAGAAGCGAGTGCGAGGCGACGTTGGCGCTGCGGCCCTGCTCGATGCGCAGAGTGGAGAAGTTGAAGCTCTTGAGGTGCTCGCGCTCGACGAGAATGTGGACGACAGTGGAGTTGCCGCGGGCGACGAGCTCGGTGACGGCATTGGAAAAGGCGGGGATCTCGGCGCCCAAGGAGACGTAGTCTTCAACGACCGTAGCCTGGGCTTCTTCCTCGACGACGATGAGGTTGCGCGGGTGGGTCATCGAGGGTGTGGGGGAGGGCGCGGAATCGGAGCCGGCGGTGGAGACGAAGAGCAGATGGATGGGCTGCACGAGAGCAATGCCGCGCGGAACATGGATGTAGGCGCCGTCCTCGAGGAAGGCCGTGTTCAGGGCAGAGAAAGGATCGCGCACAGTATCGAGATAGCGGCCGAGGTGCCCGGCGACGGTCCCGGACCCATTTGCGGCGTTTTGGCGGGCGACCTCGCTTGCCAGGCTGTCGACTGTTACGCCCTTGGGCAATTTGCCCATGGTGGAGAGTGCGGACGCGAAGAGACCATCGACGAAGACGAGGCGCGCCAGCGCGTTTTCCATCTGCCAGGGGGCAAGATCGGAAGGGGCGAGCGAAGCGGCGCCTTCGCGGGCGAGACGGAAAGGCGTGCGTGCGAGGGCGGCGAGGCTGGTGAAGCGCCAGTCCTCGTCGCGCGTGGTAGGAAAGCCGACATCGCAGAAGCGGGCGAAGGCCTCTTCGCGCAGGGTGTGCAGCCAATCCGGAGTTGCGGACGCCGTGGCGCAGACGAAGTCAGTGAAGCATTCGAGATAGCTTTCGAGTTGTGCCGTCTGGACCGCCATCCGAGAGCTCCTTCAGGCGGAGGCGGGCGCGACTTGCCCGGCCTCGGTCTCGATCCAGCCATATCCCTTTTCCTCGAGCTCAAGGGCGAGATCGGGGCCGCCGGAGCGAAGGATGCGCCCGTCGACGAGGACGTGCACGAAGTCGGGTGCGATGTAGTTGAGCAGGCGCTGGTAGTGGGTGACGACGATCATGGCGCGTTGGGGCGAGCGCATGACGTTGACGCCCTGGGCGACGATGCGAAGGGCGTCGATGTCGAGGCCGGAGTCGGTTTCGTCGAGGATGGCGAGCGAGGGCTCGAGCATGGCCATCTGCAGAATTTCATTGCGCTTTTTTTCGCCGCCGGAGAAGCCCTCGTTGACGGAGCGGTTCATGAACTGCTCGTCCATGTCGAGGAGGCGCATTTTTTCGCGGTAGAGGGGCAGGAAGTCCATGGCGTCGAGCTCGTCGAGGCCGTGATACTTGCGGACGGCGTTGAGGGCGGTGCGCACGAAGTAGGCGTTGCCGATGCCGGGGATTTCGACCGGGTACTGGAAGGCCATGAACAGGCCTTCGCAGGCGGCTTCCTCGGGCTTCATGGCAAGCAGGTCTTTGCCGTGGAAGAGGACTTCGCCCCCGGTGACTTCGAAGGCCTCGCGGCGCGCGAGCACCTGGGCGAGCGTGCTTTTGCCGGAGCCGTTGGGGCCCATGATGGAGTGCACCTCACCGGCGTTCACGGTAAGGTCAATGCCCTTGAGAATCTCGTGGCCGCCGACGCGGGCGTGGAGGTTGCGGATTTGAAGCAAAGTCATTCGTTCTCCTCGATAGACTTGATTCGCGCGGCGAGTTTCCGGGGCTCAAGCCCGGAATGGATTTTGGCCTCTCCTTCAGGGGCCTGAAGGCCCCTGCTCTCTCCGCGTCTCCCACCCTTTTCGCATTGCGCGAAAAGGATGGGGCAACCGGATTTGTGCGCGGTGCGGGCTCAAGCCCGCGTTCAATTTTCTTGGCCGCCTTACGGCACGACTCAAGTCTTGCCCTTTCAAAGCTGAGTTCGTGCTTTCCCCGGTCTCAAAAGCGAGACCGGGGGCACCCAGTTTCGTGTTTCCTGGCAGATCAGCCGACACTGCCCTCGAGGCTGATGCCGAGCAGCTTTTGCGCCTCAACGGCAAATTCCATGGGCAGCTCGCGGAAGACCTGCTTGCAGAAGCCATTGACGATCATGGAGACGGCTTCCTCGGCTTTGAGGCCGCGCTGCTGCAGATAGAAGATCTGGTTCTCGCCGATCTTCGACGTCGAAGCCTCATGTTCCATGCGCGCGGTGGAGTTCTTCACCTCGATATAGGGGAAGGTGTGAGCCCCGCACTGATCGCCGATGAGGAGCGAGTCACACTGGGTGTAGTTGCGCGCGCCGGCTGCGCCCTTGAGAATCTTCACCATGCCGCGGTAGGTATTCTGGCCGTGGCCGGCGGAGATGCCTTTGGAGACAATGGTGGAGCGCGTGTTCCTGCCCAGGTGGATCATCTTGGTGCCGGTGTCAGCCTGCTGGTAGTTGTTGGTGAGGGCAACGGAGTAAAACTCGCCCACGGAGTTGTCGCCCTGGAGGATGCAGCCGGGATATTTCCAGGTGATGGCGGAGCCGGTTTCGACCTGCGTCCAGGAGATTTTCGAGTTCACGCCGAGGCATTTGCCGCGCTTGGTGACGAAGTTGTAAATGCCGCCGCGGCCCTGCTTATCGCCGGGGTACCAGTTCTGCACGGTGGAGTACTTGATCTGCGCGTTGTCGAGCGCGATGAGCTCGACAACGGCGGCGTGGAGCTGGTTGGTGTCACGGATGGGCGCGGTGCAACCCTCGAGATAGCTCACATAGGAGCCTTCGTCGGCGATGATGAGGGTGCGCTCGAACTGGCCCGTCTCCGCGGCGTTGATGCGGAAATAGGTGGACAGCTCCATGGGGCAGCGGACGCCCTTGGGGACGTAGACGAAGGAGCCGTCACTGAAGACGGCGGCGTTCAGGGCGGCGAAGAAATTGTCGGTGTGCGGCACGACGGTGCCGAGGTACTGCTTGACGAGGTCGGGATATTTTTCCACGGCCTCAGAGAAGGAGCAGAAGATGATGCCCAGCTCGCCTAGCTTTTCCTTGAAGGTGGTGGCGACGGAGACGGAGTCGAAGACGGCATCGACGGCCACGCCGGCCAGGCGCTGCTGCTCAGCGAGCGGAATGCCGAGCTTCTCGTAGGTGCGCAGAATTTCGGGATCGAGCTCGTCAAGGCTCTTCAGGCTGGGCTTCTGCTTGGGCGCCGAGTAATAAATGATGTCCTGGTAATCGATGGGGCCGTAGTGGACGTTGGCCCACGTGGGCTCGGCCTGGGCCTTTTCAAGAGAGGCCCAGTGGCGGAAGGCCCTGAGACGCCAGTCGAGCATGAAGGCAGGCTCGTGCTTCTTGGCAGAGATGAGGCGGATGGTCTCCTCGGTAAGACCACGCGGAACCCCTTCGCTCTCAATTTCCGTAACGAAGCCCCACTTGTAGTCCTGCTGAGTGAGGTCGCGGATTGTCTCGGTGCTTGAACCCATTGCACGCTCCTGAAGAAGGCGGGTGCGGGCAAGTCGAACGTCTGCAGACACTTGCCGGCCGGGCCTTGGAAAGAACCTGCCCAAATATACGACTGAAACGGTCGTATATCGATTTCAAGTATAGCGCGGAGGGCGAGCAGCTTCAAGGAATGGGATGCCGCAGCGAAAGGATGGTTTCAAAGGATGGTAAACCCCGGGGGGGTCAAAGCCGATCAAGGCGCCTGAAGGAGGAGTGTGCGCGGGCCGGCAGACTCGTTGGCAACGCGCCGTTCCGGGGCAGGTCGACCGGATTCGAGGCTTGGGTAACCGAGAGTGTGCCGGAGTTGCGGCGTGTGCTTGACACAGGAAATGGTTCAGGATTTTACTGAAGGTGCAGTCGAGGTGAAGGAGTTCACCTCAAAAACCGGAAGCGACTGCTGATCCGGTATAACCGCTGTCCCCACCCAACGAGGCCGGACAGATGATGACTCCTGACAGGGAATCCTGTTGCGGAGTCATGTCGCGGCGCGATCCCTGAATCATCTTGAGGAGCGTGGATCCATGGCAAACGCATGGGCGCTTGCGGCTTTGTGGGTTGGGTTGGCGCTGATCGCGACGCTGCTCGCCATCTGGTTGAGGATTTCAACGGCGCTGTCGGAGATCGTGGTGGGCACGGTGGCGCAACTGGCCATCGGCGCCGCGATGGGACCGAGCGGGTTGCAGGGCAATACGCAGTGGATTACGTTTCTGGCCGGGACGGGCGCAATCGTGCTCACTTTCCTGGCCGGTGCGGAGCTCGATCCCGGGATCTTCCGCATCAAATGGCGCGAGGCGATGGTAGTAGGGCTGGCCGGCTTCTTCGGGCCCTTCCTGGGCTGCACGGCGGTGGCGCGGTTTGTGCTGCACTGGACCATGGTTTCAAGCTGGCTGTGCGGCGTGGCGCTCTCGACCACTTCCGTGGCGGTGGTGTATGCGGTGATGCTGGAGCTGGGCTTCAACGTAACCGAGTACGGCAAGTCGATCCTGGCGGCGTGCTTTGTGAATGACCTGGGGACGGTGATTGCGCTGGGGCTGATCTTTTCGCCCTTCACAGCCAGGACGCTGATCTTTGTGGGTGTGTCGGCGGCGGCGTTTGCGGTGCTTCCCTTCCTCACGCCGCGGTTTTTCAAGAAATATGGCGGGAGGGTTTCTGAGCTCGAAGCCAAGTACCTTCTCTTCCTGCTCTTCGCGCTGGGCGGGCTGGCGGTGTGGGCGGGGAGCGAGGCAGTGCTGCCGGCGTATGTGATCGGCATGGTGCTGGCCGGGACTGTGGGCAAGGACCATGTGCTGGTGCGGCGGCTGCGCACGCTGACCTTCGGGCTGTTGACGCCGTTTTACTTTATTCGCGCGGGCTCTTTTGTCTCCGTGCCGGTGCTGCTGGCGGCGCCGATGGTGCTGCTGGTCTTGTTTGCGGCGAAATCGGCCACCAAGGCGGCAGCGGTGTTTCCCGCGGTGCGGGCGCACCGGTACGACGGTTCGGCAGGAGCTTACTACACATTGATGATGTCGACGGGGCTCACCTTCGGCACCATCTCCGCGCTCTTCGGGCTGAATCACCGGATTATTACGCAGGCGCAGTATTCCTTTCTGGTGGGCACGGTGATTGCCAGTGCGGTGCTGCCCACGATGGCGGCGAACTCGTTCTTTTTGCCGCGGCACCTGCTGCCCAAGGAAGAAAAGGGCTCGCTGGCGGCGGAGCCGGCGCAGCAGACGGCAGCGGCAGAACGGGCATAGGAGCGGGCGATGGGAAGCCGGGTGTTTGTCGGATTTCAGCGAATTGTGGTTGCCTTCGATGGATCGCCGCACGCGGAGCACGCGCTGGAAGTTGCGCTGGCGATGGCGGCGGACATGAAGGCGAAAGTCTTCCTGGTGGCCGTGATCCGTCCGCCGGAGCCGGCTGAGAGCGCGGAGCTTCACGCGGTTCTGGATGAGATGCGCGAACACTTCGAGCGGAGTTTTGCGCCGGCCCGGGAGCACGCGCGGGAAAAGGCAATGGAGCTGGAGACGGCGATCGTGGTGGGTCATCCCGCCGAACAGATCATCCATTTTGCTGACACCGTGCAGGCCAGCCTGATCGTGATGGGCAAGCGCAGCCACTCGATCTTTCATCGCTGGATGCTGGGGTCGAACACGGAGCGGGTCCTAAAATATGCGCATTGCCCGGTGATGATGGTGCATTGAGGGGCGGCCGAACAGCCGCACGGGCGAGGGGCGGCGCGGGAGGGATGTTGGCTGAGATACGGCGAGAGACGACGCCCGCACGTGAGGGCGGCAGGCTGAACGAGGCGCAGCGGCGGCGGTTGAGCGTGACCTGCGAGTATATTGACAGGCTGCTGGGCGACGTGGAGGAGATTCTGCTTGAGGACTTCTCGCTTTCGCCGTTTCCGCGGCATGTTGTGGACCTGACGGCGGAGCAGAGGCGCAAGCTCGACGAGCACATCGGGCGCGTTCGGGAGCAACTGCTGCGGACGCTCGCGTGGCAGGGTTTGAAGCCGGAGCCGGCGGAGATTCCCGCCAGCCGCGCTGTGCTGACGCACCTGAACTTCATCGATATTGCCATCGAGGAGCTGAGGCCGCGGTATATGCGCGGGTCGGGTGCGCTGGCGGAGGGCGTGGCGGAGGAGCTGAACCGGGCAGCCGATGAACTGCGCGCAGTGGCGCAGGGCATGGAGCAATATCTGCGGCGCGAACTCGCGGCGCGGACGCCGGGGTCGTAGCGAGGTGCGGGCCAGCGTCATTGCAGAAAGATTCCGGATGAGCCGCGGTTCGCAAGCAAAGTGAGGGAGTTCAATCTTGCAGAAGTATTTTTATATTGCCGTGGGCGGCGCGCTGGGATCGATCGCGCGGTACTGGGTGGGGTCGACGGTTGCGGGAAGGCTGGGAACCAAGTTCCCGTACGGGACTTTTGTCATCAATCTGACGGCGTGCCTGGTGATCGGATTTGCGCTCACCTTTCTGGGCAGGCGCGTGGAGCTCAACCCGGCGTGGCGCTACCTCATCCCGGTGGGGTTTGTGGGCGCCTACAGCACGTTTTCGACGTATGAGTGGGAGACGCTTTCGACGCTGCGCGCGGGCGCCTTCTCGCTGGCGGCGCTCTACGCCGTGGGCAGCCTGGTACTGGGACTGGTTGCGGTGTGGGGAGGGTCAGTGCTGGCGGAGATGATGGGGTGAGTGCCGGAGCAGCGATGATGGCGGCGGAGATGGAGAAGACATGTTGAAAGCGGGCAAGGCGCTGAAGGTGACGATTTATATCAGCGAGGGGTCGACGCGGCGCGGGGTACCGACGTACTCGACGGTGCTCGATTTCCTGTTTTACCGCGGAGTTTCCGGGGCAACCGTGCTCAAGGGCATCGCCGGCTTCGGCGCCGACCGGCACCTGCACACGGCGCAGGTGGTGGAACTGAGCGACCATCTGCCGCTGAAGATCGAGTTCGTGGAGACAAAGGAAAAGGTGGAGGAGCTGCTGGGCAAGCTCGAAGAGCTGGTGGGCTCGGGGATGATCGAGATCCAGGAGACCACTGTGGCCAAGCCGGCTGCGGAGTCAAAACCGAAAACCGCGGCACCGGCCGAGCATCTGCGCCTCGAGGGCAAGGGGAAGATGATGCGCATTTACATCGGCGAGAGCGACCGCTGGAAGGACAAGCCGCTGTACACGGCGCTGGTGGAGGCGATGCGCGCGAACGACATTGCCGGGGTGACGGTGTACCGGGGAATCCTGGGCTACGGGGCGCACCGGCGGGTGCACACGGACAAGCCGCTGCATCTTTCAAGGGATGCGTCGATCATGCTTTCGGTAGTGGACGCCGAGGAGAAACTGAAGGCGTTTCTGCCCATCGTGGAGCAGATGGTGGAGGAGGGTCTGGTGGTGCTCTCGAACGTGGACATCATCAAGTATTCGCACCGCGCGATCGAGGCGGGCATCGAGGCGGGCGCGGAGTAGCCCGCGTCGGGGCTGCGGCACGGGCGGTTTTTGAGGGAGCGGGGATGAAAGAGCAATTCGAGGCCAGCATGCTGCGGGTTCACCTGGGCGAGGACGATCGCTGGCAGGGCAAGCCCCTCTATGAAGCCATCGTGGACAAGTGCCGCGAGCTGGGAGTCGCCGGGGTAACGGTGTTTCGCGGGTTGGAAGGTTTCGGCGCGAGCACGCGCATCCGGCACAAGAGCCATTCGATGTTCTCGAAGGACGCGCCGATCCAATTGAGCGTAATCGATACGGAGGAGCAAATCGGCCGGCTGATTCCGCACCTGGACGGGATGGTGGGCGAGGGATTGATTGCCATTTCGCGCGTAGAGGCGATCCGGCTCTGGCGGGAGTAGGAGTCCCACCCTTTCGCCAGGTGCGCGGAAAGGATGGGGCAACCAGGTTGGTGCCGGAGCGGGAAGAAGCAACCGCAGATCCCCATTCGACTCCAATCGTCCGACGTCGCGGCCGATCTTCGCTCAGGGCAGGCTTTCGGCTCTCTTCGTCCGCCTCGTTTTCCCCGGGGCGGCAGACTTCGGCCGCTCAGCCAGGATGACAGCGGTCAGCTGCGGGACGCGGATCGCGGCGCGACGGTGGGCAGAGTTTGTGCTACCATGCGGGCTGCGATTACCTATTGGATCGACCTGACCGGAGGAAGGGCGCGTTC
>JASHUF010000225.1 GCA_030040175.1 Acidobacteriaceae bacterium | reverse complement strand
CGGTGATCAAGATCGCCGAGGCCGGCGGAACGGTGGACCTGTTTTCGATCGTTCCCGTGAAGCGCTCGCACAGCGTGTGCGCGCAGGGCGGCATCAACGCAGCCAAGAACCTGAAGGGCGAAGGCGACACCACCGCGCAGCACTTTGACGACACCATTTACGGCGGCGATTTTCTGGCCAACCAGACGCCGGTGAAAGCCATGTGCGAGGCCGCGCCGGTGATTATTGATCTTTTGGATCGCATGGGCGTGCCCTTCAACCGCACGCCCGAGGGTCTGCTCGACTTTCGCCGCTTCGGCGGCACGCTTTACCACCGCACGGCGTTTGCGGGCGCGACCACGGGCCAGCAGCTGCTCTACGCGCTGGACGAGCAGGTGCGTCGCTATGAGAGCGAAGGCCGGGTGAAGAAGTACGAGGGCTGGGAGTTTCTTTCGGCCATCCTCGATGGGAAGCGCGTGGCCCGCGGCATTGTGGCCATGGACCTGCGCAGCATGGCCCTCCGCGCTTTTCCTTCTGACGCTGTGATTCTCGCAACCGGAGGCGTGGGGGCGATCTTCGGCAAGAGCACGAACTCGGTGGTGTGCACCGGCTCGGCGCAGTCGGCCGTCTTTCAGCAGGGCGTCTATTACGCCAATGGCGAGTTCATCCAGGTGCATCCCACGTCGATTCCCGGCGAGGACAAACTGCGTTTAATGTCGGAGTCTGCGCGCGGCGAGGGCGGGCGCGTGTGGGTGCCGCGCAAGGCCGGCGACCAGCGGCCCTGGAACCAGGTTCCGGCGAGCGAGCGCTTCTATTTCCTCGAGGAGTGGTACCCCAAGTACGGCAACCTGGTGCCGCGCGACGTGGCCACGCGCGCCATTCACAAGGTGGTCTACGAGCTAGGCCTCGGCCTCGACGGCCAGCCGATGGTCTACCTCGACCTCACGCACATCGACCGCGAGACGCTGAACCGCAAGCTCGAAGGCATTCTCGAAATCTATGAGAAATTCGTGGGCGACGATCCCCGCGAAGTGCCCATGAAGATTTTTCCCGGCATGCATTACACCATGGGCGGCCTCTGGGTGGACTTCGATCAGATGACCAACGTGCCCGGCATTTTTGCTGCGGGCGAGTGCGAGTATCAATACCACGGCGCCAACCGTCTGGGCGCCAATTCGCTGGTGAGCTGCATTCATGGAGGGTTCATCGCCGGGCCCAATGCGCTGCGCTACGCGAAGAACGTGGGCGCGGCCGAGGGCGATGGCGGGGCCTCGGCCGAAGTTGCGCGGCAGAGCGAGATCAATCAAAAATTGATCCGCAACCAGGGCGGCGAGAATCCCTTCAAGCTGTGGCGCGAGCTGGGCACCACCATGACCGAGCACGCCACCGTAATCCGCTACAACAAGGGATTGAAGCAGGCGGACCAGAAAATTCTCGAGCTGCTCGACCGCTACCAGCGCGTGAACCTGAGCGACAAGAGCCAATGGGCGAACACTTCGTTCGCTTTCGCGCGCCAGCTCTATAACATGCTGGAGCTCTCGCGCACCATCACGCTGGGCGCGATTCTGCGCGACGAGTCGCGGGGCGCGCATTTTAAGCCGGAGACGCCGGAGCGCAACGACGAAAGATTCTTGAAGACCACCAAGGCCGGCTTTACCGGCTGCGTGGAGGGCCCGATGTTCGAGTGGGAGGCGGTGGACACGCAGTTTATCAAGCCGCGGCCGCGCCGCTACGACGCGGCGAAGTGACGCAACAACGGGTGCCCCAGGTCTCGATTTTGAGACCTGGGTAAGCACGAGCCCAAACAGGTTGAGCTTTGTATCAGGGCACGAGTTTACTCGTGCCGAACGACGCATAAGAGACATCCGGGGCTTTAGCCCCTGCAAAAGACCGCAGGAGGACAATCGATGGCTCGGAAAATGTGGATCGGAATTCTCGGTTTCGGGCTCTTTTTATTTTTTCTGATAGACGTGTTGTTCGTATGGTACGGCGCGACGCACGGACTTAAACGTGCACTCGGAGCGATTCTAGCCTTTGGATGGGCAACTTGGCAGACTTACCGAGCAATGATGATACGCGTTCATTCCAAGCCGGGCGGACCAGTTGCTGAACAAGGTAAGAACTGAAGGGGACTGAAAAATCATCATGGCATCCAGAACCGTACATTTCGAGATCCGGCGCCAGGCGAGCCCCGATGCGCCCGCGGTGTGGGAAAAGTTCGAGCTCGCGTGGCGGCCGGGGATGAACGTCATCTCCGCCATGATGGAGATCGCCTCCAATCCCGTCACCGCCGAGGGGCGCGAGACCACGCCCATCACCTACGACTCGAATTGCCTCGAAGAGATTTGCGGCTCCTGCGCGATGCTGGTCAACGGGCGCGCGCGCATGGCCTGCTCGGCGCTGGTCGAGCATCTGGAGCAGCCCATCAAGCTCGAGCCGCTCTCCAAATTTCCGCTCGTCCGCGACCTGCAGGTCGATCGCTCGGTGCTCTTCGAGAACCTGAAGCGGGTGAAGGCCTGGGTTCCGGTGGATGGGACCTACGATCTTGGCTCGGGGCCGCGCATGTTTCCCGAGGAGCAGGAAGTCCGCTATCCGCTGTCGAACTGCATCTCCTGCACCTGTTGCATGGAAGTGTGCCCGCAGTTCAACCAGGAGACGGGCTTTGTGGGCGCGGCCACCATCGCGCAGGTGAAGCTCTTCAACGATCACCCGACGGGCAAGGTGCTCAAGGCGGAGCGGCTGCGCGCGCTGGCCGGCGACGGCGGCATCCAGGAGTGCGGCTTTGCGCAGAATTGTGTGGAGGTGTGCCCCAAGCAGATTCCGCTGACCAATGCCATCAGCGACGTGGGCCGCGACGT
>JASHUF010000224.1 GCA_030040175.1 Acidobacteriaceae bacterium | reverse complement strand
AACGGCCTCGTCAACGCCGGCCACAGCCCCTTGTCGCTGGCGCGGCAACTGGTGCGCTACCTGCGCAACGCGCTCATGGCCAAGCTGGGCGGCGAACAGACCGAGCTCCTTGCAATCTCGTTGGACGAGCGCGCCCGCGCCGCGCGTACCGCGCTGCTCTTTACCGAGGAAGAGCTCACGCGCAACCTGCAGATCGTCCTGCGCACCTTCGACGATCTGAACTACCGACAGGAGCAGCGCCTCCATCTCGAACTGGGGCTGCTCAAGCTCATCCACGCGCAGCGCCTGCTGCCGATCGAAGAAATTCTGAGCGGGCTCGCCGCCGGCGCCGGCTCGCAGGCTGCGGCGCGCCCGTCCGCATCCGCACCCCACCCAGCCTCTGCCGCGTCCGCCGCGCCGCAACTTGCGGCGTCCAAATCGTCCGCGCCTGCCCTTTCACCCTTCGGCGCCAGCGGCTCAGCAGCTTCAATCTCGAAGCCGCACGCGCCCGCCGCCGCGCTCCCGCAAAATCAACCGGCGTTTGCCGATGTCGAACGGAATGGCGCATTGCATGAGCCGGCTTTCGCCGCCGATGCCGATCCAGTTGGGAGCGGCTCAGCCGTTGCTCAGACCGGGGCACTCACAGTCGACAGGCTCCGGACCGCCATCGTCTCCGCGCTCGCCGCCCAGGGCTTTGACTCCGCATCGCAATGTCTCAGCGCCGCGCAATGGAGCCTCGACGGGTTCAACCTGCGCGTCGAAGTCGCCGGCATGGGCAAAAAGATGCTCGGCCTCACCGTGAATGCGGCTGCCGAGAAAATCATCCGCCAGGAGCTCAATCGCCTCGGCGGACCTGCACGTCTCCTGGTTGTGTCCGGCGAGGCCCGCACCGGCGAAGCCGCCGCGCAGGACGCACTGCCGCCAATCGACAGCGTGCAGCCCGCCTCCGGCGGTGTGCAGGAGGCCGCGCTCGGCAATCCGCTCGTCCAGCGCGCGCGCGAAATCTTCAAAGCCGAGGTGCGCAGCGTGCTCGACCTTCGCCCGGAAAAGCTGGGGAAAAAGGAGTCCCGGCCATGATCAATCCGCTCAAACTGACTGAGATGCTTTCCCAGGCCGGCCAGATGCAGGAGGAGATGCAGCGCAAGCTCGGCGAGACCGTCGTCGAAGCCTCGGCCGGCGGCGGCGCCGTGACCGCAACCATGAACGGGAAGAAGGAGCTCCTCAAGCTCAAGATCGATCCCTCCGCCGTGGCAGGGCTGAGCGGGGGCAGCGCCGATCAAGAGATGCTCGAAAGCCTCATCGTCGGCGCCGTCAATGAAGCCGGCCGCAAGGCCGAAGAAGCTGTGCGATCCAGCGTCTCCGGCCTGCTGGGCGGATTGAAGATTCCCGGGCTCGGCGGTTAGCCGGTTTTGAAAGGGCACGACTTTAGTCGTGTCGTAAAGACCGGCGTAAATTCAGGGTGCGGCTTTAGCCGCTGAGGGAACTGCAGAAAAGGAACTTCCCCCAGGGGCTAAAGCCCACTCGTTTGCTCGAATGACTTGTGGCACGGCTAAAGCCGTGCCCTTTCAAGGCGAAAGGTGGCTTTCTTGTCCCGTTACGCCGAGCCCATGGCCCGGCTCATCGAAGAATTGAAGAAGCTGCCCGGCGTGGGAACGAAGAGTGCGCAACGCTACGCCTTCCACATCCTGCGTGCGAGCGACGAGGATGCCGCGGCGCTCGCCGAGGCCGTGCGCAGCCTCAAGGCGAGCCTGCGCCTCTGCTCGGTCTGCAACAATGTGACGGATATCGACCCCTGCCTTTACTGCGCCAGCCCCACGCGCAACCAGCGCCTCGTCTGCGTGGTCGAAGAACCCACCAGCATTGCCGCCATCGAGCGCACGGGCGCTTACCAGGGCGTCTACCACGTGCTCCACGGCACGCTTTCGCCGCTGCACGGCGTGGGCCCGGAGCAGTTGCGCGCCAACGGCCTCACCGCCCGCGTGGAGCGCGGCGACGTGGATGAAGTGATTTTGGCTACCAGCCCCACCCTCGAAGGCGAAGCCACGGCCAACTGGCTGGCCACGACGTTGCGCAGCTTTTCGGTGAAGATCACGCGCATCGCCACCGGCGTCCCTGCCGGCAGCGACATCGAATACGCCGACGAAGTCACCATGGCGCGCGCCCTTGAAGGGCGCCGGGATGTCTGACAAGTCACCAGCCCTTGTAAGGTAGATGCCAAATGATTGGAACGACAGGCGCTGCTATCGTGATCATGGTTGAGTTACTCTTCGTCGCCGTGCTGGGGATGGGAGCAGGTGGCCTCGCGTGCTTAATATCGCGGATGGCTTGGAGTCTCAAGCAGGCATTTATCGACGTTTTGCTCGCAGCGGCGGTTGCAATAACTGCCGCGTGTGTAGCTATGTCGATAGATATTCCCCGCAACATATGGGAACCTCCAACGGGGCTGATCCTGGCAATCGCCGTTGGAAGCGTCGTGGTGCGGCATTTCATCCGATTCTTGCTTCGCTCCTCGCATTCGTAGCCAGTGCGCCGACTGAGAAGAAACCAAAAAAGAACGGGAGCGCAATCCGGCGCTCCCGCTTTGCTCATGGCAGGCAAAAACCGATCAAAGCTTCATTTCGCCGAATCATCCAACGCCAGGTTCAGCTCCAGCACGTTCACGCGCGCCTCGCCCAGCAGCCCCAGCGTGCGCTGTTCGGTATGGTTGCCAATCAGCGTGCGCACCACATCCTCGCTCAGCCCACGCGCCTTGGCCACGCGCGGCGCCTGGTAGTACGCGTCGTCGGGCGTGATGTCCGGATCGAGACCCGAAGCCGACTGGGTTACCAGGTCGATGGGCACCGGCGTGCCCGGATTCTCCTTCGCCAGCCGGTCGATGTCACCCTGAATCCTCTGCGCGAGCTTGGCGTTCGACTGCGCCAGGTTCGAGCCGCCCGAGGAAGTCGCGTCATAGCCGTTGCCCGCTGCCGAGGGCCGGGGATGAAAATATTTGTCCGAGGTGAAGCTCTGCGCAATCAGCGCCGATCCGATCACCTGCCCGTTGCGCAGGATCAGGCTGCCCTGCGCCTGGCGCGGAAAGAGCACATGCGCCAGTCCCGTAAGCAGCAGCGGATACACGATGCCCAGCAGCACCGCGCTCACCACCGTATAGCGGATCGATGTCTTCCACACGGAATGCACAACCGCGCTCCTTTGCGTTGCCTTGGGAACCCCGGTCTGGCTTGCTTCCAGCGTAGCAGTCGAGTGCACGATCCATCTCCCTCCGGTCACGCCATGTGCAGGGCCACCAGGCACAGATCGATGGCCTTGATGCCGATAAACGGAATGAGGATGCCGCCCACTCCGTACACCAGCAGGTTATTTCTGAGCAGAATGTCGGCCGCCTTGGGCTCATACTTCACGCCCTTGAGCGCCAACGGAATCAGCGCGACGATAATGATCGCGTTGAAGATCACGGCCGACAGAATCGCCGACTCCGGCGAGTGCAGATGCATGATGTTGAGCGCGCCCAGCACGGGAAAGACGCCCAGAAACATGGCCGGGATGATGGCGAAGTACTTGGCCACGTCGTTGGCTATGGAAAACGTGGTCAGCGCGCCGCGCGTCATCAAGAGCTGCTTGCCGATTTCGACGATCTCAATCAGCTTCGTCGGATTGGAATCGAGATCGACCATGTTGCCGGCTTCTTTGGCCGCCTGCGTTCCGCTGTTCATGGCCACGCCCACGTCGGCCTGCGCCAGCGCCGGCGCATCATTGGTGCCGTCGCCGGTCATGGCCACAAGCTTGCCCTTCGACTGCTCGCGCTTGATCAGGTCCATCTTGTCCTTGGGCTTGGCCTCGGCCAGAAAATCGTCCACCCCGGCCTCGCGCGCAATCACCGCCGCGGTCAGGGGATTGTCGCCGGTGATCATGATGGTGCGGATGCCCATGGCGCGCAACCGCGCCAGCCGCTCCTTCAAGCCGCCCTTGACGATGTCCTTCAAATAAATCACGCCCAGTGCCGAAGAGTTTTCCGCCACCACCAGCGGCGTTCCGCCGGAGCGCGCAATCTCCTCCACGCCGTCGCGCACTTTCTGCGGCAACGAGGCTCCTTGCTCCTCGAGAAAGCGCGCAATGGCATCCACGGAGCCCTTGCGGATGCGCGTGCCCGGCAGGTTCACGCCGCTCATGCGCGTCTGCGCGGTGAAGGGCACGAACTCGGCGTGGATGCCGCCGATGTCGCGTCCGCGCAGGTTGTATTTTTCCTTGGCTAAGACAACAATCGACCGGCCCTCCGGCGTCTCGTCGCTCAGCGAGGCCAGTTGCGCCGCGTTCGCCAGCCGCTCCTCGCTCACGTCCGGCGCGGGAATAAACTCCGTCGCCTGCCGGTTGCCCAGCGTGATGGTGCCCGTCTTATCGAGCAGCAGCGTGTTCACGTCGCCCGCAGCTTCCACCGCGCGTCCGCTCATGGCCAGCACGTTGTATTGCACCAGCCGGTCCATGCCGGCGATGCCGATGGCCGAGAGCAGCCCGCCAATGGTCGTCGGAATCAGGCACACCAGCAGCGACACCAGCACGAACACCGTCTGCGGCGCCTTGGCATAAATGGCGAACGGCTGCAGCGTGACCACCGCCAGCAGAAAGATGATGGTGAGTCCGGAGAGCAGAATGCTAAGCGCAATCTCGTTCGGCGTCTTCTGCCGCGTGGCGCCTTCCACCAGCGCGATCATGCGGTCCAGAAACGTCTCGCCGGGATTCGAAGTGATTTTGACTTTGATCCAGTCGGAAAGAACTTTTGTGCCGCCGGTCACGGCCGACCGGTCGCCGCCGGCCTCGCGGATCACCGGCGCCGATTCGCCTGTGATCGCGGACTCGTCCACTGAAGCCACGCCTTCGATCACCTCGCCGTCGCCGGCAATGTACTTGCCCGCCTCCACGTAGATCACGTCCCCGGCGCGCAGGTGGCCGCTGGCCACTTCTTCAAAGCCGCCGTCGTCCCTGTAGCGCTGGGCAATGGTCTCGCCTTTGGCCTTGCGCAGCGTGTCCGCCTGCGCCTTGCCGCGCCCTTCGGCCATGGCCTCGGCAAAGTTGGCGAACAGCACCGTGAACCACAGCCACAGCGTGATCTGCAGATTGAAGGTGAAGGCCACGCGATGATGCATCTGGTTATCCACCAGCAGCGCGGAGGTGAGCACGCTGCCCACCTCCACCACAAACATCACCGGGTTCTTCACCATCCAGCGCGGATCGAGCTTGCGAAAACTGTCCACAATCGCCTGCGAAATGATGCGCGTGTTCCAAAGACTCGTTTTCTCAGCCATCGTCCTCAGTCCCTATTCCCTACTCGCTATTCCCTGCCGGAGTCCCCGGCCTGCGGTTTTTGCCCGCTGGGGCGGCTTAGAACAGCTGCCCCGACTTCAGCAGCAAATGTTCCAGAATCGGTCCCAGGCTCAAGGCCGGGAAGAACGTGAGCGCGCCCACGATGAGCACCACGCCCACCAGCAGCACCGAAAACAGCGTGGTGTTCACCGGGAAGGTGCCCGGCGAGGGGGGCACGCTTTTCTTCTGCGCCAGGTTTCCGGCGAGCGCCAGCACCGGAACCATCATCAGGAAGCGCCCGATGAGCATGTCGAAGCCCATGGCGATGTTCCACCACCAGTTGGGACCCAGCCCGGCAAACGCGGAGCCGTTGTTACCGGCTCCCGAAGTAAACGCATAGAGTACTTCGGAAAATCCGTGGGGGCCGGCATTGCTCGTGGTTCCCAGTCCCACGTTGGGCAGCAGCACGAAGATGGCTGTAAACACCAGCACAATGAAGGTGAAGATGAGCGTGTAGAGCATGGCCATTTTCACATCGAAGGACTCGATCTTCTTGCCCAGGTACTCAGGCGTTCTCCCCACCATCAGTCCGGCGATGAACACGGAGAGCACCACGAAGATGAGCATGCCGTACAAGCCCGCGCCCACGCCGCCGAAGACCACCTCGCCCAGCATGATGTTGGCCAGCGGCACCATGCCGCCCAGCGGGGTAAAGCTGTCGTGCATGCCGTTCACCGCACCGCAGCTCGCGTCGGTGGTGATGTCGGCAAAAAGGGCCGAGTCGGCGATGCCGAAACGCACCTCTTTGCCCTCGTAGTTGCCCGTGGGCAGCGTCGCCGTGGCCGTCTGCGTGGCCCCGCGAATGGCGCTGTACGGGTGCGACTCCGCCCAGTAGGCCGTGGCGAAGCCCGCGGTGAACAGCGCAAACATGGCCGCGAACACCGCCCAGCCATGCCCCGGCGAGCCGGTCATGCGCCCCAGCATGTAGGTCAGACCCGCGGGGATGATGAAGATGGAAAGCATCTCCAGAAAATTCGAAAAGGGCGTGGGATTTTCGTACGGATGCGCGCTGTTGGCATTGAAAAATCCGCCGCCGTTGGTGCCCAGCATCTTGATGGCTTCCTGGCTGGCCACCGGCCCCTGGCCAATGGTCTGAGTCGCGCCCTCCAACGTGTGCGCCGCGGTGTACGCGTGAAGGTTCTGCGGCACGCCCTGACCCACCAGCAGCAGTGCGTAGAGCACGCACGCCGGCACCAGAATGTACAGGGTAGTCCGCGTCAAATCAACCCAAAAGTTGCCGATGGTGGACGAGTTCGTCCGCTTGATGCCGCGCACCAGCGCCACCGCCACCACGATGCCCACCGCCGCCGACCAGAAGTTATGTGTCGCCAGCCCCAGCATCTCGGTGAGGTAGCTCATGGTCGATTCCGGCGTGTAAAACTGCCAGTTGGTGTTGGTGGTGAAACTGGCCGCCGTGTTGAAGGCGAGATCCGTGCCCACGTTCGCCAGGTGCTGCGGATTCCACGGCAGGTAGAACTGCAGCCGTTCGATGGCATAGGTAAAAACCATGCTCACCGCGGAAAGGCCGAGAACCGCAAACGCATACTCGCGCCAGCTCATCTCCGCTTCTGCGTTCACGCCGCACAGCCTGTAGATGAGCCGTTCCACCGGCCGCAGCAGCGGATCGAGCCAGGTGCGCCCGCCCTCCAGCACGCGCTCCAGATAAATGCCCACCGGGCGCACGGTGACGAGCAGCACGAGGCTGAATACGGCAAATTGCAGCCAGCCATTGGCAGTCATGTCAGAATTTCTCCGGGAAAAGAAGCGACACGGTCAGGTAAGCCAACAGCAGGATGGAGAGAATAAGGCCGGTCCACGTAATCCAGTCCATGTGCATTCCAATTACCTCAGCTTCTGGCAGGCCTTGACGTAAAGAAACGCCACCACGAAAAACCCCGCGGTGAACAGCAGCATGATTGCGTCCTGCATGGTAAAACTCCCTGCGTTCCCGCGCGACCGGCTGCAGCTCCGGTCCCGCGACCAGCTCAAGTACCAAGTTCAAGTATCGAGGAGATTTTCTAAGAAAAGCGTAAGGACACGGCGAGCGGCGCGTGAACGCCGAAGTTTCGTTGTGAATTCGTTATGCCCTCCGCCTGCTTCAGCCTTCGTTCCCGCTCCATCCCTCGGGAACAAAGCGGTACCCGACCCACGGCTCGGTCTGGATGTACTGTTTGCCTGTCTCGTTTTCAAGCTTCTTGCGCAACTGGCCCACAAAGACGCGCAGATACTCCGGCTGGTGCGCCGACTGTGCGCCCCATACCGCAGTCAGCAGCGCGCGGTGCGTGATCACCTTGCCCGGATGGCGCACCAGATGCAGCAGCAGATCGAACTCCTTGGGCGTGAGATGAATCGCCTTGCCGGCGAGCGTAATGCTGTGCGCGTTGGCGTCCACCACAAAGTCGCCCACCTCGATGGCCGCGGTCTCGCGCTCCGGAGCGCGGCGCAGATGGGCGCGCACGCGCGCCAGCAGCTCCTGGATTGAGAACGGCTTGGTCACGTAGTCGTCGGCGCCGGCGTCGAGCGCCTCCACTTTGGAGCGCTCGTGCTCGCGCACGCTCAGCACCAGCACCGGCGTATCGCCCTTGGAACGGATGGCGCGGCATACCTCCACGCCGCTGATGCCCGGCATCATCAGGTCGGTGATCACCAGGTCCGGCGGCCAGTCGCGGAACACCTGCAGGCCCTCGTCGGGATCGTTGGCGGTGCGCACATCGTAACCCTGCGCGGAGAGAGCCGCGCGCAGCACGCGCGTGATCTGCGCTTCGTCGTCGATGACAAGAATGCGGTCGGGCACGGTGATCTCTTCTTAAGAGGAAGATACCATTCCCGCCCCGTACGAGTATGATTCGGCCTTGGGCGATTGTTGGGCGATTGTTGGGCGATTGTTGAGCGATCGTTGAGCGATTCTTGAGCCCTTCTCGAGCGCAGGCGGAGCCGCATTGAGCATGCAGGCAGATTTCCGACGGGCCCTCCGCTGGACCGGCGCCACCGCGCTGGCCCTTCTGGCCACGGCGATCCTCGTCGCCCTCGGCGCCAACTCCACCACCGCGGGCATGGTCTACCTGGTGCTCGTGGTGTGGTCGGCCACACAGGCCGGCATCGGCCCCTCGCTCTACCTCGCCATCCTTTGCGCACTCGCCTTCGACTACTACTTCCTGCCGCCATATCGCACGCTGCTGCTTGCCGGCCCGCAGGAGTGGGTGGCCATGCTCGCCTTCGCCGCCAGTTGCCTCGTGGTGGGCCCGGTGGCGGAGCGCGCACGGCGCCAGAAGCGCCAGGCCGAGCAGCGCCAGGCCGACGTGGAGCGCCTCTACGCCCTGAGCCAGGAGATGATGCTCTACGAGGACGCCGGACGGCTTGTGCGCGAGCTGCCCCGGCTGATCGATCGCATCTTCGCCTTGACCGGGACGGTTCTCTTCGGCCGCGATCTCGATCGTTTCTACTCCTCCGCGGCCGGCCTTTCCTCGAGCCTCGAAGCCAGCATGCGCGCCACCGCCGAAGGCATGAACCCCACCATCTCCGATTTTGCCGGATACACGATCACCGCGCTCATGCTCGGCATGCGCCCCGTGGGCGCCATGGCCTGGCATCCCGAGCCGCTCTCGCGCGAGGTGGCTGCGGCCGTCAGCGCGCAGGTCTCGGCCGCCATCGCGCGCACCGTGGCCATGGAAAATTCCGCCCGCGTGGAGGCCGCGCGCGAGGCCGAGCGCCTGCGCGCCGCGCTCATCGACTCGCTCACCCACGAGTTGCGCACACCGCTCACCGCGATCCGCGCCGCCGCCACCACGCTGCTCGAAACCCAGTCTCTCGACGAGCCCGGACGCCGCGATCTCGCCTCTCTCATCGACGAGGAGTCGGCGCGCCTCGATCTGCTCATCGGCGAAGCCGTGGAGATGGCCGAGATCGACGCCAATGTGGTCGAGGTGCATCTGGCTCCGCAGGCGCCTCGCGCGCTGCTTGACCAGGCCATCGAAGAGTCGCGCAAAAATCTGAGCGCGCACAAGGTCGTCATCCACGCCGGGGCAGCCTCCGCAGAGGGCGATAACGATACCGCCTGGTTCGACGCGCACCTGCTCGGCCGCGTGCTGCGCCATCTGCTCGAAAACGCCGCCGCCTACACCCCGCCGGGCACGCGCATTGGGCTCGGCAGCCGACGCGCCGGCAACCGCCTCGAATTTACCGTGGAAGACGCAGGGCCCGGCATCGACGCACTCGACCTGCCGCTCATCTTCGAAAAGTTCTA
>JASHUF010000223.1 GCA_030040175.1 Acidobacteriaceae bacterium | reverse complement strand
GTGATCATCTCCATGCCGTTGGTGCGGTCTGCGCCGGGAGTCGCTTCAATGTCTCTTCGGTCCAGCAGGGTGGTGGGCGTAGCGCTGTCGGTTGTCGCCTGCACAGGGATCTCCGACACCGTGACAACTTCTTTGGCGCCTTCAATGGCCAGTTGCAGGTGGAGCACCGGGCTGGTATCGGACTCCACGAGCACGGTCTGGCCCTCGTGCTCAAAGCCTTTCGCGGAGACCGTTACCGTGTAATTGCCGATGGGTACGGAAGTGAAGACAAACTCTCCGTTGCCGTTCGAGTCCTGCGACTGGCTCCAATCCGAGTCCTGGGCCTTCAGCGTAAGCTGCGCGCCCTGGATGGGACGATGCTGCGGGTCATGAACGACGCCGCGAACGGATCCGAAGATGGTGGCGAAGGCGGGCAGGGAAGTGGCCGCGCATAAGACGGTAAGAAAGATAAGACGGCGCATGAACAACCTCCAAAAGCCGGCGGAAACAAGCGCAGGCCGGCGCGTGCGCGTGCCGGGTGAAAGGCCGGGGTGGCGGCTGAAGAAAAGGCGCCAAGAAGCATCCGCGCGGACGAGTGCGCGTTCCGGCAGGCAGGCGCAGGCACGCGCCGGCCGCATGGGACCCCGCATCTTCAGCTCAGTCTGGCGTCAGATGGCCGTGGGAGGTCCGCGGCCGGCGTGGGTGGTGGCGGGACGGGAGAAGACTGAAGAGCGGCGCACGGTCTGCGCGAAGGTGCGCGCCACGGGTTCCGGCAAGGGAGCCGCTGCGCTGGCGAGCGCCGGGGTGGGTCCCACCAGCAGCGCCCCGGGTCCGGGGTAGTACGGGCAGGTGAGCGGCGTGGTAAATATGGGCGCCGATCCGCTCCGCGCCTGCTCCATCCTCCTCGCCATCTGCATGGCCATGGCGCAATGGTGCGCGCCGTGGCGGCGGCAGCAGGCGGGCAGCTCCACGTCCTGGCTCGCGCCGAGCGCCGGCGTGAGCGGCCCCAGGCCGAAGACAAGGACGAGGAAGATGGAGAAGCCGCGCTGCATTCTGAGATTCATGGTACACGAGGTCCGGCGCCAATGCATTTGCAATTTCTTCGTTTCTCGTCTATCCTTTCTTCCATGGACGCGAAGACTTGTTGTTGCTGCTGTATGCCCCGCCGGGCGCGCAGTTGACGTGGGTCTGAGCGATCGAAGAACGGAAATCGACAAGCAGAATCCGACGTTTTCTAGAGTGCCCGCGAACAGCCAACGCTGCCGCGGGTTTTCTATTTTTGGCGCTGACAAGGGAGCCCATGAGCGAAGCTCTTCCGCAGAAAGAAACCAAAGCCCAGAGGATGGAGCGCCTGAAGCGCGAAAAGAATCCCTGGCAAGCCTTCGATGAGGTGCGCGCCTTTGCCCGCGCGGGCCGCTCCAGCGTTACACCGGAGTGGGCCTCGGCCTACTTCAAATGGTGGGGCGTGTACACGCAGGGCGATGGCGTGGGCGCCGTGGGCGGCAAAGGCGGCGAAGGGCTGGCCAGCGAGTTTTTCATGCTGCGCATCGGTATTCCCAACGGCATCGTGAGCGCGAACCAGCTGCGCACCATCGGCCGCCTGGCGCGCGAGCACGCCCGCAATCTGGCCGACATCACCGTGCGCCAGAACATCCAGCTTCACTGGCTCACCATCGAGTCGCTGCCGGAAGTCGTTGACGCGCTCGACAAAATCGGCCTTTCGCCCAAGGGCGCCTGCGGCGACGTGGTGCGCAACGTGACCGGCTGCCCGCTCGCCGGCGTGGCCGCCGATGAGCTGATCGACGCTTCGCCCATCGCCTTCGCCATCGCCGCGGAGCTCAAAGGCAATCCCGACTTCTTCAACCTGCCGCGCAAATTCAAAATCTCCGCCAGCGGCTGCCGGACGTGGTGCAATTATCCCGAGATCAACGACGTTGCGCTCACTGCCGTGCGGCGCGGCCGGGAGGTGGGCTACACGCTGCGCGTCGGCGGAGGCCTTTCGAGCGAGCCGCATCTGGCCGTCCGCCTCGACGCCTTCGTGCGCCCGGAAGAGGCGGTGCGCGTGGTGCGCGGCGTGACCGAAATCTTCCGCGACCAGCAGGTCCTGCGCGAGAACCGTGAGCGCGCGCGTCTCAAATATCTCTTCCTGCGCGAGGACTGGACCGCGGAGCGCTTTCTCGACGAACTGAATGGCCGCTTGGGTTACAAGCTGGAGCCCGGCGTCGCGGAGGAGGTTCCCGACGATGCGCTGCGCGATCACGCCGGCATTCATCCGCAGCGCCAGCCGGGGCTCTTCTACGTGGGCGCTTCGGTTTTGCGCGGCCGGCTCAAGGGCGAGCAGCTCGAGGCCGCGGCCCAGCTCGCCGAGCGTTTTGGCAGCGGTTCGCTGCGCCTCACCATCTCGCAGAATCTGGTCTTTGCCGGCGTGCCCGGGGCCAGGACCGCCGAGCTGGCGCGGGAACTGGGCCAGATCGGGCTGCACGTCGAAGGCTCGCCCTTCTGGCGCGGCGCCATTGCCTGCACCGGCACCGAGTTCTGCAAGCTCGCCATTACCGAGACCAAGGGCTTTACGCGCTGGCTGGTCGACGAGCTCGAAGAGCGGCTGCCCGCGTTCGATCAGCAGCTCAAGCTGCACGTAACAGGCTGTCCCAACGGCTGCGGCCAGCACTGGATCGCCGATATCGGCCTCGAAGGCAAGAAGATCAAGCACGAAGGGAAGATGATGGACGCGTATTACTTCTGCCTCGGCGGCGCCGTGGGCCAGTACGCGGGCGTGGCGCGCCCGGTGGGCTACCGCTGCCCGGCTCCGCTGGTTCCCGAGGCCATCGCGCGCCTGCTGCGACACTATCTTGCTTTTCGCACGCAGGACGAGAATCTGCGCGCGTGGTTCGCGCGCCATAGTAATGACGAGCTGCGCGCACAGCTTGCCGGCGAAGTGCTGGCAGCCGTGGAGCGCGATCTGCCTACGGCGCCCGTGCCGCACGGCGTGGCTGAATAAGCAGTGGTGGTTTCCCAGGTCTCAAAATCGAGACCTGGGGCACCCAGCGTGGCGGAGGGGTAGATGCCGGGAACAAGGGAGTAGGAAGTAGGGAATGGAGACTCGGACGGGAAAGCGGATTACTGACCACTGATCACTGATCACTGACCACTGACCACTGATCACTGACCACTGATCACTGATCACTGATCACTGATCACTGACCACTGACCACTGATCACTGACCACTGATCACTGACCACTGATCACTGACCACTGATCACTGACTATGAGCTTATTGCCGATCTTTCTTAAACTCGATGGCCGCCGTTGCCTGCTTGTGGGCGCGGGTGCGGTAGCGCTCGAAAAGATCGGCACGCTGCTGCCCACAGGCCTCCGGCTGCGCGTGGTTGCGCCCCAGGCGCGCGCGGAGATTCGCGCGCTCGCCGCGGAAGGCAGGCTCGAGTGGGTCGCCCGCACTTTTGCACCGCAAGACGTCGAGGGCCATTTCCTCGTCATCGCGGCGACCGATGTGCCCGAAGTGAACGCCGCCGTCCATCGTGAAGCGGCGGAGCACGGCATCTGGTCAAACAGCGTCGACGACATTCCCAACTGCGATTTCTTCTTTGGCTCCGTGGTCAGCCGCGGCGACCTGCAAATCGCCATTTCCACTGCCGGCGAAAGCCCGGCTCTGGCGCAGCGCCTGCGGCGCGAAATCGACGAACAGTTGCCGGACGATCTTGGCCCCTGGCTCGCCGAGCTGGGCAAACTGCGCCGCGAGGTCCTCTCGACCCACCCGCGCGGCGAAGAGCGCCGCCTGCTGTTGCACGAATTGGCGCAGCGGCAAATCTGCGGTTCGCCTCTGTGCGCAACGAAGCAACTGGCGCGGCGAGGCACGAACGCGGGCAGGGAAGCGGTGGTTTCCGGAACGGTTTATCTCGTCGGCGCAGGCCCGGGCGATCCCGATCTGCTCACGGTGAAAGCCGCGCGCCTTATCGCCGCTGCCGGCGTGGTTCTTCACGACGATCTCGTTCCGCCTGAAATCCTTCGCCTGGCGACGCCGCACGCGGTGGTGGTCAACGTGGGCAAGCGCTGCGGCGCAAAAGCGATCACGCAGGAGGAGATCAACGCCCTGATGATCGACCATGCGCGCGCCGGACGCAGTGTAGTGCGCCTCAAGAGCGGCGATCCGCTGCTCTTTAGCCGCGCCGCCGAAGAGATGGCCGCGCTTGCCGAAGCCGGCATTCCCTTCGGAATCGTGCCCGGCGTGTCGGCTGCGTTTGCGGCGGCGGCAGCCATCGGCTGCTCCCTCACCCATCGCGACTGGGCCTCGAATGTGATTTTGTCTACCGGTCATCACGCGCAGTCGCACAACCGTGCAGCCCTCCCCGCCCTTGAAGACGCCACCCGCGTGGTCTACATGCCGGGCCGCGATATGACGCTGCTGGCCGTGGAATGGATGGCCGCGGGCCTTCCCGCCGACCTGCCCTGCGCCGTGGTTTCGCACGCCGCGCAGCCGGAGGAGAGCGTGGTCCACACCACGCTGGGCGAGCTGGGCCGAGCGGCTGCTTCCGCGCAGGCGCCCAGCCTGCTGCTGGCAGGATGGGCGGTGAGAGACGCCGCGTGTGGGCAACCCGTCCCTCTCGAGTTGGCAGAGGTGAAAGTCGGGCAAGGGGAACGGATCAGATAAAGGGGTTCTTCACCTGAAGAGCGCCGAATTTTTGTCCGCTCTGGAGATCCGCGGTGTAGAGCTCGGCGCAATTCGCCTGCATCGCGGAGGAGACGATCAATGCGTCGTACCACGAGAGCCCTGCAGCACTTTGCAGGCGTAGAGCTTCCGCGTACAGCGCTGCGGACGAATGCACAGCCAGCAGAGGGCGGAAGACCGTGGCCAGATACTGCTCCGCGTCTGCCAGGTGCATGGGATGCGAGAAGCGCTTCACGGCTACGTTGAAAAACTCCTGGACCACCTGGTAGCTGACGACGCCCTTCTTCGTTGTCATTGCCTTGCGAATCAGCTCTTCGGCCTTCTTTGCCTTTTGCGGCGCACCGCGATCGAACGAGTACACGAAGATATTGGTGTCCAGAAAGAATCTATCGTTCATTCAGTTCGTCCCGCGTATAGCGCTTGCCGGCATCGACGTGGCGCAAGCGGCGCATCAAGGCATCGAAGCTCTGTGCGTCTCCTTCGCTGGCGGCGAATTGGGTGAGCCAATCGCGAAAAGCGGCATTGAGAGTCCGGCGCTGGGCACGGGCGACAGAGCGCGCCTTCTCAATCAGGTCTTCATCCGCGCTCAGGGTGATGTTCTTCATACGGAATCAGTGTACACGAATTTCGTGTAAACCGGCCAATTCCTTTGTTGCCGGAT
The DNA here is from genome assembly GCA_030040175.1 of Acidobacteriaceae bacterium. Lineage (GTDB taxonomy): Bacteria > Acidobacteriota > Terriglobia > Terriglobales > Acidobacteriaceae > Telmatobacter. Next base: position 3,048 of record JASHUF010000223.1, on the reverse strand, counting down.
TGATTCGGCTGCGTCCGGGAACAGTATCCATCTTGATTTCCGCGTCCCCGCCCCATGACCCAAAAGTGACAACTGGCTGCGCACCAAGCTGATACCCTGAATTCATGAAGTTCGGCGTTCTGGTCTTCCCCGGGTCGAATTGCGACCACGATACTTACAACGTGATTGCCGAAATCGCCCGCCAGCCGGTTACCTTTCTCTGGCACGATTCGGAAGACCTCCAGGGCGTGGATGCGGTGCTGGTTCCCGGCGGCTTTGCCTACGGCGATTATCTGCGCACGGGCGCCATTGCGCGTTTCTCGCCCGTGATGCAATCGGTGAGGAAATTTGCCGCGGACGGCGGCCTGGTGCTGGGCATCTGCAACGGTTTCCAGATTCTCACCGAGGCCGGCCTGTTGCCCGGCGCGCTCATGCGCAACGCCGGCCTCAAATACATCTGCAAACAGGTTCATCTGCGCACGGAAACGGCCGATAGTCCTTTTACGAATCAGCTCGTCAAAGGCGAGGTGCTCAAGGTGCCCGTCGGCCACATGGAGGGTAACTACTTTTGCGCGCCGGAGCAGTTGCGGCGGCTTGAGGCCGAGGACCGCATTGCTTTCCGCTACGCGACGCCCGCGGGCGCGGTCACGCCGGAGGCCAATCCCAACGGCTCGCTCGCGAATATTGCCGGCATTCTGAGCGCCGGGCGCAACGTACTGGGCATGATGCCTCACCCCGATCGCTCGAGCGAGCATCTTCTCGGCTCGGCCGACGGCTGGAAAATCTTCGCTTCCGTGATCCATGCGCTGGAGACGGCGGCGCCGGCGGCAACCTGATGGGCCCTGGGATTGCAAAGGCTGACGGCATGATCGATATACATCAGCACCTGATCTATGGGGTCGATGACGGCGCGCAGGATCTCGAAGAATCGCTGGCCATGGCGCATGAGGCCGCGGACGAAGGCATCACGCACATCGTGTGCACGCCGCACGCGAATCACCGCTATCCCTATGACGCCGAGGTCATTGAAGCCCGCCTGGCGGAGCTGCGCGCGCGTCTCGAGGGCGTGGTTGGGCTGAGCCTGGGCTGCGACTTTCACCTCTCCGCCGACAACATCTTCTCCGCCCTCGCCAACCCCTTCAGTTACTCGATCGACGGCAAGGGGTACCTCCTGGTCGAGTTTCCCAACGTCTCCATTGCGCCGCAGCTCGCAGACGCGATCTTCCGCCTGCAGTCCGCCGGTTACGCCGTCATCGTCACCCATCCCGAGCGCTACCCGGCCGTGCATGACAATCCCGAGCTGATCGCCGGGTGGCTGCGCACAGGCTGCCTGGTGCAGATCACCGCGTGCGCGCTCTATGGACGCATGGGCCCCGCAGCCGAAGCGCTGGCCAACGAACTGCTCGATCGCAACTGGGTGCATTTTGTAGCCACAGACGCGCACCAGATGCAATGGCGGCCGCCGCATCTCAGGAAAGCCTACGAATACATCAGCGCGCGCGCCGGCGAAGAGACCGCGCTGCGGCTATGCGAAATTAATCCGCTCGCAGCCGTGGAAGGTGCGCCGTTGCCGGAGCAGCCCGAGGCTGTGGGCCTGTGGGACCATGAGCCGCTCGCCTTTGACGCGAAGCGCTTTTCCAGCAAGCCCCGGCAGCCGCGCCCGCAGGAAGACAACTACGACGGCTGGCCCGACCCGCCCCGAACCGGCCTGCGCGGCCTCTGGGACCGGCTGTTCGCGCGTTAAGCGCGCAACCCGGCCCTCTGGCTACAGCAGGCTCAATCCGCCGTCGACCAAGAGAATCTGTCCGGTGATGAAATGCGGCCCGGCGGCAAAGAACAGCACTGCCTGGGCTACGTCTTCCGCCGTCCCGTTCCGGCGCATGGGGGTCCTCGCGGCAAAGTGAGCGGATTGCGATTCCACTTTTCGCTCCGCCTGGCTTCCCGAAGGAGGGAGCGCCTCATCCTGTCCGGCCACCTCTTCATCGAATTCGATCCAGCCGGGCGCTACGCAGTTCACGCTCACCTCCGGCGCAAAGGCCTTGGCCATGGACTGTGTCAGCGAGTGCAGCGCGGCCTTCGAGGCGCAGTAATGCGCGTGCGTGGCCCACGCGCGCAACCCTCCCAATGAGCCGATATTCACAATGCGCCCTTCGGTCGCGCGCAAATGCGGCAGCGCCTCGCGCGCCGCGAGAAACGGCCCGCGCGTGTTGGTGGCGAAGGCATCGTCCCACGCCTCCAGGCCCAGGCTCTCCAGAGCCTCGGTCGAAAACACCCCCGCATTGTTCACTAGCACGTCCAGGCGGCCGAAGCTGCCGGCCACGGCCGTCACCGCGGCGCGCACCTGGCTCTCCGAGCGCACATCGCACTCGACGGCGAGCGCGCCCGCGCCCAGGCTCGCAATCGCGTCGGCGGTTTGCGCGGCCTCGTCTTTTGCCGTGCGATACGTAATGGAAACATCGGCGCCGGCTTCGGCAAAGGTGAGCGCAATCCGCCGGCCCAGACGCCGCGCCCCGCCGGTCACCAGTACAACCTTGCCTTCGAGCGGTCGATTCGCCATCTCAGATCATGCTGCCAGCTTCGCCGCCTGCGCTCCACAGGGCCCTGCCGAGGCTACGCGGGTTAGCGCCGGGGTAGCAGGGACAGGCCCTAATTCTGCGCCTGATTCTGCTTCTGGCTCTGGTTTTGATTCTGATTTTGATTCTGGTTGGATGACGAGCCGGACTGCGCATTGGGTTGCGAGCCCGTCTGTGACCCTGATTTCGAGCCGGACTGCGCATTACCGGAGTTGCCGGAGCTGCCGCTCTTCCCCGCCTGCGCCGGCGGCGCATTCTTGTCCGGGGCGGCTGTCTTGTCTGCACCTGCGCCGCCGCCGTTGCCGGCCCCGTTTCCGGCGGCCGTGTCGTGGTTCGCATAGATCGAGTACTGCGCGCCCGGCCGCTTCAGACGCACCTGCATCGACACCTCGGGTTTGTCGATCTTGTAATCGCCGCCGTAGGTTTGAAAGCCGTTGGCAATCACCTGCAGCCGCACCGTGTCGCCAACCGGAATCACGTCGATCGTGGCCTTTCC
>JASHUF010000222.1 GCA_030040175.1 Acidobacteriaceae bacterium | reverse complement strand
CTTGCCGTTGTATGCCGGTAAATGCGAGCATGCGCCGGGTATGGCGATGTCGTTCGGGATCAGGAAATGGATGCGCCAATCTTGCTGAACATCGTCGCGACTGCAGAGGCAAACTGCTCGATGCCGCCGATCGCAGCCAGCGCGATCGCCGTCACAATGAGGCCGTACTCGATCAAATCCTGGCCGTCCTCGCCGGTGATGAACTCCCAGAATTTGAGCTGGAGCTTTAAGAACTGATCGTGCATATCCAGTCTCTCCATCTACTACCTGGCTATAACCCGGCTAGGGTGCGCTTTCAGTTCTAGTCCTCGGGTAACGGTTCCTGCAACCTCCGGATCTTAGGTCCTCAAGATTGCCTGAATCGCAGCCTGCGCGATATATGTTGATGTTTACCTTGCCGGGAGAGCCCCGCAACCGGCGCTTACCGGAAATGGGTCCCTCCCGCAAAGGAGCTGAGGTACTGGGTGCGTCCTGCTTTCGTTGTCCTGCCAATAACTACGACAGGGTGGCGCTGATGTTGCTGAACACGGTGTTGATTGCGCTCGCAACCTTGTTGACACCGGCAACTGCAGCCAGAGCGACCAGGGTGATGAGCAGCGCATATTCGACCAGATCCTGACCTTCCTCGCGGTTCATCAGGTCCTGGGCCTTCACGTACATCTTCAGAAACAGGTTGTTCATTTTTATTCTCTCCAGTGTGTTTGATTTCCCAGCCTCAGCCGGGGCACTCTGGGTCCTGCATCTGACGTGCCATTCATTCCCAAATGCCAAAACTACGAAAAATAAGGCAGTTATAACCGTTACTACCATCCCTCAACCGGCTCTGCTGTAAACGCGCGTATACAGTGTTTTACTACCCCGAGCGGTATCGTATACATAACCCAAACGTGTATGGTCCGAAAGTGACATGGTAAGTTACGTCCCTTCAATCGAAAACGAAAGTACAATAACCACCATGGTGACTGCTGCAAATCCCCCTGTGGCGCGGCCTCGCTACGATCTCGCGGATCTCGCGATTGCGCTGATCACAGGACTCTTCCTTGCAGTGATCGCCCTTTCTTTGTGTACGGTTCCGCTGGCGGGGAAGATGGTCGGCTTCCGTGACTTTGTGGCATATTATGCCACCGGGCGCCAGCTTGTCCACCATGCCGATCCTTATGACTCTGAAGCCGTCCGCCGCATCGAGCGCGATGCCGGGCTCCCCGTCCATGGCGTCCTGCTGATGCGCAACCCTCCCTGGGGACTGCCCCTCGCTTACCCGCTGGGGTTCCTCAACGTGCATATCGCCTTTGTGGTCTGGTCCGCGCTCATGCTGGGCTGCCTCCTGCTTCCGCTCTATCTCATCCGCCAGATGCACGGCTCGCCCCCGAACCCTATCCATTGGCTGGCCTTTTCCTTTACCCCGGCGCTGATGTGCCTGAATATGGGCCAGACCTCGCTTTTCGCCCTCCTGGGATTGGTGCTTTTCATTCGCTACCACCGCGCGCACCCCTTCGGGGCCGGAGCGGCGCTCTGGCTGTGCGCACTTAAGCCGCACCTGTTTCTCCCCTTCTTCGCCGCGCTGGCAGCCTGGATTCTCTTCACGCGGAGCTATAAAGTCGTGGCGGGCGCGGCGGCGGCCATGGCGGCAAGCTTGGTCCTCGCCTACTGGATCGACCCGTCGGCATTCCCCCGCTACTTTGCCCTCATGCGGTCCCCGGCCGTGGTCCAGGAGTTCGTTCCCTGTCTGAGCGACGTGCTGCGTTTCTCCATCCGGCCGGCTGCGGTTTGGCTGCAATATCTGCCTGCCTCGCTCGCCAGCCTCTGGGCTCTCTACTATTACTGGAGCCGGCGCCACAGCTGGGACTGGCTGGAGAACAGTTGCCCGCTCATGCTGGTATCCATCGTCGCCGCGCCCTACTCCTACGTCTACGACCAGGGCGTGGTCATTCCCGCCGTGGTTCACGGCGCCTATTCCACCCGCGCCCGCTGGACGCTGCTCGTCCTCGTGGCCGCGTTGGCTGCCATCGGGGTTGAAGCCACGCTGGTCAAGATCATCTCCCGCTGGTACCTGTGGACGGCGCCGTTCTGGCTTGCCTGGTACTACCTGGCGCGCACGGCGCGGACTCCTGAAAATGCACCCATGGTGGCTGCAGCCGCGCAATCCTGACCGGTTTGCCGGCCTGCGCCTCAAGAACGTCCGGAGCCTGCAATGCGCCTGATCCCGGTGCTGCTCAATCCTGCATTCGTCGGCACGGTGGCCCTGTTTCTGGCGGCCATCTGGATGCTCCGGGACCCGAAAGACAAGACTCGTCCGCTTCTGGTCTTCGCTCTCGTCCTCAATCTCTTCTATGGCTTCCTGCTTACCGTTTTCATGGAGCGGGAAGGCAGCCTTTTCCCCTGGAAGTTCGATTACGTTCTGTTCCGGATGGACGCCTCTCTGGGTCTTCAGGCGGCGGTGCTCGCGCGGCCGCTCCAGGGCGCGCTCCGCGTTCCGCTTTACATCGTTTACCAGGCGATGGTCCCCATGATGATCGTCTGGTTTCTGCTCACCCGCTACCGGAAGCATCCCAGGTCCATCATCCCTGCCTACGCAGCGGAGCTCGCCGCGGGTCCACTGCTCTACGCCGTCCTGCCCGCCTGCGGGCCGCTCTACGCCTTTGGCGCTCAATGGCTCCATCCCTCAGCGGCCACGCCGGCTGTCGCCATCCGGCTCACGGGCATGCCCAACGCGTTTCCCTCCCTGCACATGGCCACAGCCCTGGTCCTGGTCTTCTTTGCTCCCGGCCGGAAATGGCGCGCGCTCGCCCTTGCCTTCCTGTTCGCCACCGGCCTGGCAACCTTATCCACGGGAGAGCACTACTGCATCGACCTCGTTCCCGGCCTTGCATTCGGCGCCTTCGCTGCCGCTCTAGGCCTCGGCCGGTACCGGCAGGCCGCCGGCTTTCTTGGGCTCGCCTGCGCGTGGACGCTCGGCGTGCGTTTCTCCGCGCAATGGCTCCTCGCTCACCCCCCGGTTCTGAGAGTCTCGGCGGCGCTGACTGTGCTGCTCGTGGCCGTGGCATTGGTGCAGGCGTGGCGAGTGCAGTTCCACCGGCAGGAAGCCGGCGGCATCGTTGAGGTGCAGGCCGTGCTGCGCTGAAGCACGCGGCCGTCGGCGCTCTTCAAGCCGCGCTCACCCCATTTCGCTTCCCGGCGAGACCGGCTCAAGCTCCAGCTGATCGCCTCGCTGCGTCTCCGTCTCGCGAACCGTGCCGGAGGGAAGCTCGATCACGGAGTGCGCAAAAAGGCATGCCGAAAGCCGCCACGCGCCTACTGCGCTGCGCACCTTGCGCACGCGATGTTCCTTATCGAGGTAAACGAGATCGATGGGAAAACGCATGAAGAAGGTGTGCACGGATTCGCAGGGTACGATCCACAGTCCTTCGCCCGCCGCAAGGCCATTGCGTCCGAGCAGACCTTTCCTGCGCCGCTTCCCGTTGTCCGCAACTTCAAGATTCGTGGCGAGGACAGTGCGGCGGGTCAGGTTTGCGGCCTTCAGCCGGACCTCCGGCTCGGGCGCCTGAACTTTTCGCCGCCTGGCGGCAACCCGTTCCAGCGGATTCATCCGTCGCCCTCAGACTGCCTGGATTTCCGCGTTCCCAGTGAGATCAGCCGTGCTCATTGCGACGATGTCGGGGCGGCCACAGTCGTTCCGCCGCCTCCCTGATTGATGGCGCCCCCCGCCGAGCCGAATCCTCCCGTGCTGCCCTCGATAATCAGCGGCTTCTCCGGCTTCATGCTGTCAACAAGCGTCTCCACCGGGATACTTGTCGGCGGTGGAGGTGGCGTGTTCTCCGGCGTTTTGGCGTCCGGATTGTTCATGGGAACGTTGCTGTTCGGGGGCAGGAACGCGACCGGATATTTCAACTGCGGCAGCGGCTGGCCGGCGGGAATCGGAGACACGATCTCCGGCGTGACAATGACAATGAGCTCGGTATCGTCCTTGGTGCGCGTCATCGACTGGAAAAACTTGCCCAGGATCGGTATGTCGCCCAGGAAAGGAATCTTCTCGAAAGTCTCGGTCTCTTCCTTGTCCAGCAGACCGCCGATCACAAAACTTTGTCCGTCGCGCAGCTCCACTTCCGTATTCACCCGGCGCGTGGTGATGCCGGGAACCTCGAAGCCGGAGATCTCCACCTCGTTGGTGTAATCGAGCTCGCTCACCTCCGGCGCCACCTGCAGGCGAATGGTTTCGCGCGGCGTGATCGTGGGAATGAAGTTGAGCCGGATTCCATATTCCTTGAACTGGATCGTCACCGCGGTTGAGCCGCCCGCCGATGTGCCCTGAACCACCGGATAGGGGAATTCGCCGCCGGCCAGGAAGCTGGCTTCATGGCCGTCTGTGGCCATCACGTTGGGCTGGGCCAGCGTCTCCACCAGCCCCTTGGTCTCCAGCGCCTGAATGGTCGCGCCCAGATCGAGGCCGGGTATGAAGGCGAGGAGATTCAATTCGTTGGAAAAGTCGCCGACGGCGGTGGTGGTCCCAATCGATTCCGCGCTCGAGGTGCC